>NZ_NRGT01000053.1:0-97541 GCF_002332285.1 Glutamicibacter sp. BW77
TTGTTCGGCTGTCCACTAATTCTCTAATGGTTATTGGCAGGTCTGGGACCCGCTGGCAGGATAGGTGCCACCAGCCACGATGTGACTCACACTAATTCTGTCCTTAGAGTATTCTGAGTGACTTTAGCCTGACGTGTCCGTCGTAGCTGGTGACACCAGCCCGGCCCCTTGACATGGCTTCATAGAAGGCCGTCCGCACCCCACCGGGTGCGTGACTCATTAGAGAATCGCCTGCCAAGAACTCTTTCCCGGACCGGTGCCAACCATAACGGCTACCAACCGATGAAGGAGGCGAAACCGTCATGACCATCGTTGCAGAAACATACGACTACGTCATCGGAATCGACACCCACGCACGAACCCACACCTACGCCATAATCAACACCCGCACCGGGAGCAGAGAGGCCTGCCAGGCCTTTCCGACCAGCCCTGCCGGCATGAACCGGACCTTGGCTTGGATCACCAAACGCACTACCGGCACCCTGCTGGCCGCGGTGGAAGGAACCCGGTCTTACGGGGCCACCATCACCCATGCCCTGACCATGGCTGGGTTCCCCGTGGTCGAGGTCAAACCACCACGTAAACAGGCCCGTGCCAGGGTGGGCAAGACCGACGAGATCGACGCCACCGCAGCGGCCATGGGCATTCTTTATCAGGACACCGAGCGTCTGCTTACGCCCCGCGCCGAAGGCACGCGCTCAGCGTTGAACGTACTGGTTGCCAGCCGCGAACGCATCGACGCTGAACGCACCCGGAACCGCAATGCCCTGACGGCTCTGGCACGAGAAATCGACCTCGGTGTTGATGCGCGTAAAGCACTCACTGACATGCAGGTCAAACAGATCAGCGCCTGGCGTGAGCACCCCACCGATTCGGTAGCGCAACGCTACGCGAGGGCTGAGGCCAGTCGCTTGGCCACGGCGGTGCTTGACGCCGACAAGCTACTGGCCGCAAACAAGACACAAATGGCTGAATTGGATGAGCAGATGGCCCCCGGGCTGGCCGCCGAGTTCGGGTACGGGCCGGTGACTGTTGCGTGGATCCTGATCGCTTACTCGCACACAGGCAGAGTACATTCTGAAGCGGCATTCGCGTCTATGGCTGGGGTCGCTCCGTTGCAGGCATCCTCCGGGAACACGGTACGGCACCGGCTTAATCGGCATGGTGACAGGATGCTGAATCAAGCGGTGGACGTCATTGCCAAGGTACGGATGCAGTTCGATCCTCAGACCAAGGACTACGTGGAGAAACGCAAGGCTGAGGGGCTGAGCTACCGGGAAATCAAACGGGTGCTGAAACGGTACATCGTTCGGAAAGTTTTTCGTCGGCTACGCGTGCTGGTCCCTTGACAGAACCCATAGAAGGGTCAGGCTAACCCCAAGATCACTGATCACCAAGGGCCTAAACTCTTGTCAATGCGACGGGCGCGGTGCTTTGAGATCCTCAACTGACGGTTTAGTTTTGTCCCGCCGTCTGTATTGCGGCAACGTCAAGCAGTTCACTCGGCTTCCACTGAGATCAACTCCCAGCTCGGTCGGAGTTCAGGGTGAACCTGCATGATCCGCTCAGTTACGCTAAGGACATCAACCTATGCGGTCACATCACTCACATATAGGCGTGCACCGGGTTGCTCTGCATCTTGCCATTCTGGTGCAGCGACTGATGGTCAACGACTTACGGTTTGTATCGCAGTACGCTGGGGCAGCCTAGAAGCGGGGCTAGGTTTTTGAAGAACTCGCTGTCGCGCGATCACTTCGCGCCATCACACCCCTCAACTGTCTTCGGGCGATTGAGGTGCATTGACTACATTCTTGACTAGCACAAAGTTCTAGGCTCTTTGCATTCTAGTCCTGGCCGGTTGAAAAGAAGTGAAACCTCCAATCCCACCACTACCAATAACTGTTAGTGTAGTGGGATGAATAATGCTTCACTTGACGCTACTTTGCTCGCAACAAACATAAGTAGTGCTGGTCTTGGCAACAGAATGCGATTCACTCTCAGCGCCCTAAGCCTCGCCGAAAGCACAGGACGCGAGTTCTGTTACGCATGGCCACAGTCCGACAAGTTCCGGCCCGCACTAACTGACTTGTGGCACTTCGAGCACGCTGAGATCACATGGGCAGAATCAATCGAAATCGCCAAGACCTATCCTTACGTTGGTACTAGTGAAGATCTCAAAGCGGAAGATTCACTTTGGCATCTGCGCTCTGGAAATCCGCTTACGCTTCCAGCTGGAGCGCAGACATGGTTTGAGCGGCTACGGAAGCTTACCCCGACCCAAGTCGTCCGAGAAAGGGTCGAGACTTATTTTGATGGCTTACGTGGGGCTCCATACGTTGGTGTCTCGATTAGAGCCCACGAGCAGTCTCACGCCAAGACCAAGGAGGGATCTCCGGTCAGCTGGTATTTGAACCGTATGGCGGAAATTCTGGTCCAGTTTCCCAACATGAAGTTCTTCATTTCTTGCGATGTGCCCGAAGTGCAGGATCAAATCGTGTCGACTTTTCCGTCGAGTATCGGTCTGGCGGACAAGGGCAAATACAACTCAGCTGAAGGCGTGGTTGCCAGCGTGGTTGATCTGTATCTGTTGGCCTCGTCGAGCTACATGATTGTTCCTTACTGGTCCTCGTTTCCGATCATGGCGTGGGAACTTGCGGGGCGTAGGATCGCCATGGAAAATAGTCGCGCAGGCCGGCGTGAAATTGATATTGCAGAAGTACCTTTGACTTTCGACCCATTGCGTCCCTTGCGCCGTTTCCAGACCACTCCTTAGGCTTTGGCAAAATTGATAATGCAAAAGGTGCATCATGTAAGGAGATGTTGTTCCACAAATTGAGAGGCTGCTAATCTCTGAGCACGGCAAAGCCTTACAAAGAACTCGCTGAACTACGCGAGCAAGTAGCTGAACTGACCTTAGCCTTCCACAAATTGACGCCCGCTGAGTCCACCTGGATTGCTCCGCACACTCGTGCCGACATGGGTGTGAAGCTGGGTTTAAGCCTTGTACCTCCCGCTTGCTAGAATCGCCCTCTTGGAATTGGCGCTGGCACTAACATCTATCGCAATGGGGAAATCTGGAACCTGACTGCTTTCTGTTTTGCGTTTTCTCGCATATTTAGTCGTCATGGTAGCAAGTAAAAATTGGTGAGTCAGAACTTGGGGCGTGCCTGACAATGCTCACGAGTCAAGACAAAGTTGTAGCTGCAATATTCAGCAAGTTGGCTAAGCCTTACAAAACCTAGCGAGGTATCATGACCGAAACGAGCACCTCGGAGTCTGTAGTCATGACGCTGGCCATTCAAGCTCGAAAGAAAGTGGAAACACACCGTTGAACAAGTGTTTCCGTAGGTGCATCGAACGCCACGTGATTGACCAGGCCTTGCTCTAAATGTCGGTATTGAGGCCATCCAAGTAGGAGTGAAGGGCCTCGCCCTGATTTTGAGGACTGAAGCCGGTAGCTATGATCTTGGCCAAATCCAGCATGGAGTTCATTGGGCGTGGCGCTGCCTGCTTCCCGGAAAAGTAATCCGAAGTACTAGTTCCGGTCACGGCGCTGCGCTCTCGACCTGCAGCGGCAAATGTTTCCTCAGCAATATCGGCCCAGCTCATGGGATCCCCGGAATTGGTCAGGTTATAGGTACCAGCCGGTGCATTCGTGGCCAAGAGGTGGTCGATGCCTGCCGCAATGGTGTCGGTGAATGACAGCCGACCGAATTGGTCGTTGACCACGCTGGGCTCGATGCCTCTAGCCGCCAGATTGAGCATGGTGGCCACGAAGTTCCCACCATCTCCGATGACCCAGCTGGTGCGGATCAAGTAGTGATTCGGAACGGTAGATGCTGCTAAGTCTCCGGCGGCCTTGGACTGGCCATAGACCCCTAAAGGCGCGAACGGGGCTTCCTCGGTGTAGGGGACAGGGGAAGTTCCGTCGAAAACGTAATCGCTGGAAACATGAACCAATGTTAGGCCGTGTTCGATGCAGACACGGGCAAGTACTCCCACGCCCGTGGCGTTGACGGTCCAGGCGACGGACCGCCCGTCCGATGTCTCGGCCGCGTCGACTTGGGTGTAGGCACCAGCATTGATGACGGTGCTGTATCCGGACCAGTCGTAGTCGACTAGGTCGGCGGCGTTGGCGAGATCCAGATCGGTGCGAGTGGCGAAGTCGATGTCGTCGCGTCCGGCGAAGCGGCGCCGAAGTGCAGTACCGAGTTGACCTCCAGCGCCGAGCACCAATGTGCGCAGCGGTGGCACGGGTGCCACTTCGGCTAGGCGCGGATGCTGACGGTCCTTGTTCGACAGCTCGGCTTCTGCCAAAGAAATAGGCCAGGCGATGGCTGCCGTCTCGTCGGCTAGGTTAAGGAACGCGTATTTGTCCGTTGCCTCTGCCGACCAGTGGTCATTCACTAGATAACTGTAGACGGTATTAGGATCCAGTGTTTGGAATGAGTTGCCGACGCCGCGGGGAACAAACACTGCAGTACCCGGATCCAGTTCGGTGGTGAAGACCGAACCGAAGGATTCCCCGGCCCGGAGGTCCACCCAAGCACCGAAAATCCGTCCCGTGGCGACAGAAACAAGCTTGTCCCATGGCTCTGCATGGATGCCGCGGGTTGTGCCCACTGAAGCGTTGAAGGAAATATTGTTCTGCACGGGGCCGAAATCAGGCAGGCCCAGCGCAGTCATCTTCGCTCGTTGCCAGTTCTCCTTGAACCAGCCACGGTTGTCGCCATGGACGGGCATATGGATTATGCGCATTCCTGGTATACCGGGAACCAGTTTGACCTGTAGGTCGGAGGACGGGAGAGTGCTATTCACGTCAGCCATTCTTAGTGGCCAGCCTTCCGGTAGACAGCTTCGGTGGTCGCCTTCTGTGGGCGCCACCAGTTTTCGTGCTGCTTATACCAAGCGACGGTTTCGGCCAGACCAACAGTAAAGTCGGAACGGGCAGGGGTCCAACCAAGTTCGGTCCGTAGCTTGGTTGAGTCGATCGCGTAGCGCAAGTCGTGCCCGGCTCTGTCGGTGACGTGGTCGAATGCGTCTTGTTCCTGGCCGAAGATGTTCAACAACGATTTTACAACGTCGAGATTGTTGTGTTCCCCATCTGCACCAATCAAGTAAGTTTCACCAATCCGTCCGTGGTTCAGGATAGTCCAGACGGCGCTGGAATGGTCGTCGGCGTGGATCCAGTCGCGTACATTCTCACCGCTGCCATAGAGTCGGGGCCGTACACCATCGATCAGATTAGTGATCTGGCGCGGAATGAACTTCTCAACGTGCTGGTAAGGTCCGTAATTATTTGAGCAATTGCTGATCGTACCGGCAACGCCGAATGAGCGTATCCAGGCCCGCACCAGCAGGTCGGACCCGGCTTTGGTCGCGGAATATGGGCTGGACGGATTGTACGGGGTTTCTTCGGTGAACCGCTGCGGGTCATCGAGCTCCAAGTCGCCGTAGACCTCATCGGTGGAAATGTGGTGGTACCGCACCTCATGCTTCCGAGCGGCCTCGAGAAGCGTGAAGGTTCCGATGATGTTCGTATCCACGAATGGGCGAGGATTGGACAGAGAATTGTCGTTGTGGGATTCTGCCGCATAATGCACGATGGCGTCGGCCTCGCTCACGAGGTTTTCGACCAGTGTGCCATCGCAGATATCACCTTCAACTAGGCGGAACCGACGCGGATCCAAGCCGACCAAAGACTCGCGATTTCCCGCGTAGGTCATCTTGTCCAAGACGGTGACACTCGCTTCTGTGTGTTCAAGTACGTAGTGCACGAAATTTGAACCGATAAAACCGGCGCCACCGGTAACTAGAATGTTCTTCATGTGCACCAGATTACCCTCTTGATCTAGGTAACGCATTTATGGCACTTGAGTCGGAGCATATGTTTGTAATCATAATTTGATTTCCAGGCCAGCTTGAATCCCATTGGAATAGGGCGACGATTCGATAAGCTGAAATGCTTGGTACAGATTACAGGGACTAAGTGTTGATTTTGGCTGGATTGAACCCCGCTCACGATCCTGCGCTACTAGACGTAGGCGTGCCACGGTCCACAGCCCCTACCGATATGAACCAGCATGTTGTGCCCCTGCATTTTCTGGCTGAAGCAGCGAACTGTGGCTGCAAAAGATCGTCAGCTGCAACGAAATAGCCAATCGGGCAAAGGTTGCCTGACGCTGCAAAAGTCTCGATTCGCATGGACCGAGGGCGGCCGTTTCTCAGCCCGGATAGGCCGCATTTAGAGTTTAGGTATGTGAATCCCGATGATTCCAGGTTGACGCGGATCGCGTCTAAGGCAATTAATATGTTTCTGCCTCCCGCGTTCCTAGTTTCGATATCAGTGTCTCAGCAACGTATCGTTGTGCTCATGAGGGGAATCATTCTCGCCGGTGGTACGGGCTCGCGGCTGCACCCAATCACCCAAGGCATTAGCAAGCAGCTCGTTCCGGTTTACGACAAGCCGATGATCTACTATCCACTAGCCACTCTTATGCTCGCTGGTATTCGCGAAATCTTATTGATCACTACTCCGCACGACGCCGACCAGTTCCGTGGACTGCTAGGTGACGGTTCACAGTGGGGGATAGAACTGACCTATGCAGTCCAAGAATCTCCTGACGGCTTGGCGCAGGCGTTTCTGATTGGCGAGGAACACATCGGTGACGGCAAGGTTGCACTTGTGCTGGGGGACAACGTCTTTTACGGTTCGGGGTTGGGTACGCAACTGCAGACCCTGAACGATCTCGAAGGCGCAGCGGTATTCGGCTACCACGTTGCTGATCCTCAGGCCTATGGAGTCGTGGAATTTGACAGCGAAGGAAACGCGATTTCCCTGGAAGAAAAGCCGGAACACCCGCGAAGTAACTACGCGGTGCCAGGCCTTTATTTCTACGATAATCAGGTAGTCGAGATAGCTCGTGGTCTCAAGCCTTCACCACGGGGGGAGCTTGAGATCACCGATATTAACCGTCGGTACCTAGAAATGGGCGAGCTAAAGGTCTCGATCCTGCCACGTGGGACGGCGTGGTTGGACACGGGCACGTTTGATTCGCTGAACGATGCGTCTAACTACGTACGTACCATTGAGGCTCGTCAGGGGCAGAAGCTGAGTGCTCCCGAGGAGATCGCTTGGCGACAAGGATTTATCACCACAGACCACTTTAGAAAACTGTCCGAAAGTCTCGTGAAAAGTGGATACGGGAGTTACCTGTTGAGCCTTATTGATCATGGTCAGGGCGACTAGCAATGACTGTACCGAGGATCAGCTATGGCGTTGGACAACCGTGGGGCAATGCTGTGATTACTTCGATCGACGTGGTGGGTGCTGCAGTCTCAGATGTGGCGATTCCACCGACGTTGCTTCAGTATAAGAATTCTCAGGTGGTCGCGTATTACGATGCCGATCGGACGCTGACTATTGCCGACAGGAATATTGGCGGTCTAGTTTGGAATTATAGGAAGCTCGACTCCAGCGCAAAATGGGACAGTCACAACTACGTAGACCTTGGGTTCGATAAGTCTGGCAAGTTGCATGTCGCGGGAAACATGCATGCTTCGCCCTTGCAATACTGGATAATCGACCTCTCAAACGATGAATTTCGACCGGTAAAAGTGAATGCTCTGTTTGATTCTCAGGCCGAGCTGAAAATTACTTATCCTAGATTCATCCGTTCGTCCGATGGCTCCTTAGTCTTCACATATAGAAACGGGTCAAGTGGCGACGGCGACTTCGTGGCAGTAATTTGGGATGACCCTGAACAGCGACACAAGCTGGTTAGTGAAGGTCCATTGATAGACGGCGGCGGCAAACGCAACGCTTATCTTGACTCAAACGCCCCGATCTTGGGACCCGATGGTCTCTGGCATCTGCTGTGGGTGTGGCGGGACTCACCTGACGCTGAGTCGACTCACACCATCAACTACGCGTGCAGTCAAGACCTGGTTGCGTGGAGAAGTGGGGATGGCCGTCCGCTGAATCGACCGATTACTCTAAATGAACAGAGCGTAGTGGATCCGGTGCCAATGGGCCATGGGCTTATTAACAATAACGTTCGGCTTGGCTTCATGCCGGACCACCGCCCTGTCGCGCTATATCACAAGCGGGATGCGAGCGGCTCGCAACAACTATGGTCAGCCATATTTGAAGATTCGAGCTGGATCATACGACAAGTTACGAATTGGAACTTCGCCTGGAACTTCCAAGGGCAAGGATCATTGGACTTCAAGATTGAAATTGGGGTTCCACTTACGACGACCTATGGACTGTCAGTCGACGTCCGCCTCAACGAAGAAGTTCAGACCTACTTGTTCGACGCGGACTTGACGCTCGTTTCCGCAGAAGTCGCCGTACTTTGGGGACCCTTGAATCGGAGTACGCGCTCCGATGGACTGATTGATAGGTGTGAAGCAGCTCGTGGTTGGTTGGCGGAGGACGACAGCCGGGAGTGGTTTATTTCTTACGCTTCGGTGCCAGATCAGAGGGATCAGCGTCCAAAGAGTGACATTCCAACGTCACATCCACTATCCATAGTCGGTATTTCGGGTTCCCAAGGCAACTGCAGCCCATAACTTGGGCTCTTTTAAATACTTGATATATATCAACACTCATAGGGATAAAATAAATGTCTAAAACGTTCGATCAATATTCTGATTTAGATCTCTTGCTCGATTCAGGAATCTTTGATCGATATTGGTATTCCGCTCAAAGTGACAGGTTTTTTTCAAGTGTTCAAGCGGCTGCGGAGGACTTTCTCGCGTTGGGCATGTCGAAAGAGATGTCCCCACACCCGCTCATGGACGTCCGGTCGTGGCCGGGACATTTGCGTACCGCGTGGAAGGATGGAAAACTCGGCCCCGTCTTAAAATGGTTCCGCAGATCTCTTGATTCTCAGCCCCCCGTTGGACCACTCCTTGTCCCGCGCATGCTAAATACCCGTGGCAACGTTATTTCTTCTGGGGACGTGGCCGCGCATGCGGGCGGCACATTAGGTTGGCTTCTTCAACATGCCCCCGATGACTATGTCGTTGATTTTCCTGAAGGACAGTGGGTCTGGGGAAATGTACTGAGTTCAAAGACGAAAATCGTCGACACAATCAAAACCCAAACCTACAAGTCGCGACGGCGTGTGACAGCCAAGTGGGACAAGAGCGCTGAAGACGAATGGAGAGGAAGGGTCAATCCGATTGGTCTGCCCTCCTCGAATGGCGGCGAGCCGCTCGTTAGCATCATCATGCCGGCTTGGAACCGTGCCGACGTCATAGCTAAAGCTATTCGATCCGTGCAACGTCAAACAATGGATCTTTGGGAATTGATCGTTGTTGATGACGGATCTTCAGACGCAACACGGGACGTCGTGCGTCTCTTGGCGACCGCAGACCCTCGCATTTCTTTGATTTCAGCGGAGCATGGCGGAGTATCCGCTGCCCGAAACCATGGGATCAACCGTGCAACTGGTCGATGGGTTTCTTTTTTAGACACGGATAATGTCTGGCCTGACGAATATCTTGAACTGTCTATCAAGGGCGCCCTCGAGTCCGACGCACAAGCAGTTTATGCCGGGCTGGAACTTCATAATGCAGGGGAAGTCTCCTATAGGGCATACCAGGGTGCTTTAGATGAATTGATGATTGTGAACCACATTGATCTCAACGTCTTAACCGTCGAACGGTCTTTGGCCGTTGAGGTGGGGGGATTCGACGAAGGGCTTAAACGCTGGGTCGATCATGACTTCGCTATTCGCATCGCAAAGCTTTCAGTTCCTCGGCTTTTACCATTCATAGGGTGCAAGTACTGGGATGATCGTGAAGCCGAAACTCGGATTACCACTTCCGAATCGGAGTCGTGGCAATGGGTCGTGCTCGGGAAGAACCTAGTCGATTGGCAGTCGAAGGAAGAACGCACAACAGTCCCGGGACGAGTGACGATTTCTATGCCCGTCTATCAGGATTGGTCGATGACCGCCCGAGCAGTAAAGAGTGTTCTTGAGCGCTCAGGGTCAGTCGATATTGAAGTAGTAGTAATCGACAACGGATCGGCTTATCACTACAGCGCGGCCCTCGGCTTGCTCCTTGAATCTGATCCACGAGTCAAATACGTACGTCTACCGCGCAATTTGAACTTCGCCATCGGTTCAAATTATGGTGCATACCTAGGAACGGGCGAATTCACATGTTTCCTGAACAATGACACTATCGTCCGTGAGGGCTGGTTGGAACCGTTGCTGGAGCGATTGCAGAACCCAGCGGTGCTTGCAGTGCAGCCGCTGTTGCAATATCCGGACGATTCCATCCAAACAGCGGGCACAGTCTTCATGGCGGAGAATAGGCTGCCGGGTCACTTCCTTGCCAACCACCCTCCAGAAGATGCAGCAATTGTCGCGGACAGCGAATTTTCGGCCATTACTGGTGCTTGCATGCTGTGGCGAACAAAAGACGTGGCAAGCCTGAGAGGTTTTGACCCATTCTTCGTCAACGGAATGGAGGACATTGACCTATGTCTACGGGCAATCGAACAGAATGGCGGCTACTTTGCTGTTGAGCCCCGTTCTAAGGTCACGCACCATGAAAGTAAAACGCCTGGGCGTGGGCGAAATATCGTGTCTAACCGACGAGAATTTATGAAGCGGTGGGCAGGCAAGCTTCCCTCACCGGAAACGGACAAGTACGTTCGGGCTGGTTTCGAGTTGGCGCACGTGGGTGGCGACAACAATTTCATCCCATCTCCACGGCCGATCGTTACGCGTGCTAAACAGCCTGACAAGCCGCGTTGGGGCATTCGATTCGCAGCGACGGGCGGCTCAAACGGAGATAAGTGGGGCGATACTCACTACGTCAATTCCTTGGCCGAAGCCTTGCGAGGAGCAGACTGTGAAGTCGTGAGCTACCGCCACGGCCATAATGTCGACCAAGATCAGGTATTTGACGATGTCAATCTCGTCATCAGAGGGCTGGATAAAATATCGCCTATTCCGGGAGCGGTAAATGTTCTGTGGGTAATTAGCCATCCTGAGGATGTGTCTGTCGAGGAAATTCAATCCTTTGATCTCGTCTACGCATCTTCGCTGTCTTGGTCTGCTGATATGACCAAGCTGAGTGGGCGTGAAGTCAGACCTCTTCTCCAAGCTACGGATACTAGTCGATTCCATCTGCCAGCGCTTGGATCCGAAGACCGGTCGCGGCCAACAACTTTCGTAGGGGCCAATACATACAATCGTGACCGAAAGGTTGTTTCGGATGCGTTGGTTTCCGGTATTGATCTTCGAATCATCGGGCACGGCTGGGCTGATGTTCTCGAGCCGCGGATGTACGAGGCCGAGGGAATCAAAAATGAACTTCTGGGGGATTTCTACAGGTCTTCGAAGCGCGTCCTAGCTGACCACTGGACGGACATGGCAGAGCAGGGATTCATTCAGAATCGTATCTTCGATGCAATTGCTTGTGGTACACCTGTAGTCTCGGACCAAGTGTCTGGCCTGTCAGACGTTTTCGGCAGCATGGTTCAGGTTTATGAGTCACTCGATGAGCTCCGATGGTTGTGTAGTCCAGAAGGGCTTGCAGCTTTCGGTACGGGAGAAGAACGTGCTGCGCAAGCCCGCCAAGTACTAGAACAGCATTCGTTCCAAGCCAGGGCAAGAACGCTGACGCAAGATGTTCGCGAGTGGCTATTGCAGAGGAATGTGAAGCCATCCATGAACGAGGTATGAACCAAAGGCTTGTGGATCAATAAAATCACCGAGCCGGATGTTAGACGGGCAATAAAGTAGCCTCATTTCACTAGGACCGTCGATTTTCTAGCCCGCCACTAGAGTGGCATCGAAATGACAATGATTAAGGAGTAGGTCCGGATGAGCAAAGCAGACATGATTGGCTTCATCGATCAAATTACGGGGGACCGTTTGAAAGTGCTCGGTTGGCTCCGGATCAGCGACGGTATCGCGCCACATCTTCAAGCAACACTTGGAGGTAAGGTCCTGGGTGCGGCCGAGTTTGGTCGCGAGCGCGAGGATGTGTTGAAGGCTACGGGTCTGAAGAATCGGGCGTTCGCTATCACGTTTACTCGCCCAATCAGCGCGCTCGAGGTCCTGGGAGGCGGCCTACAGGTGGCGACTGATGTCGATGGCCAGCAACAGCTTTTGCCGCTGTCTGCCGGGGGGAAGCTCGCCGAAACCAAACTCGCGTTTGCTGACCTGTCGAGCAAGCTACCAGGTTCAGTATCTGGCACCTCCGATGCAAGATACGATCATGGCGAGGCTCTGGCCTACGCTGCAGAAACGAAGCAGGTGGGGCAATCTGGGCATCTGACGCCAGTGCTGTTCCCCATCGGACTGCGATCGCGGGACAACGCGGCCCAGCTTGGTCATGACGGACATATCTTTCTCACCGAGGGGTCAAATAACCTCCTCGGCCGATATAAAGAGCCCGAAGGCCCCGAGGGACGAATGCAGCTGGAGCAGGAAACCAAAGCTTGGGTGAATCTGATCCGTGAGCGTAACGACAAGATCGCAGGAAGAGGGATGGGATTCGTTCAGATCGTCATTCCGGAGAAGCTCACGGCCATGAGGGAACTTGCCCCGGTGAGTATCACCGGACCGACCCCACTGTTTGCGCGGATCGAAGAAGCGCTAATAACCGAGCCATACTGGATCAGCGGTCTGGAGATCTTTAAAAACTGGGTCGGCCAGATCCCTCCGTGGCAGCGCAACGACTCGCACAACTCGGCTGCCGGTTCCCTCGCGATCACCCGAGGACTGATCGCAGGACTACCAGGATGCGAAACAGACGTCTTGGACGATGTGCCCCTCATAAACCGCAGCTACCAAGACGGAGACCTCGCGGAGAGATTCTTCGGCCTCCCGCTCTGGGACGAGCACCTCAACCCAGAACCGAATTTTCTGGCCGAGGCCAGCGCCGGGATCGAGAACACAATAGCCTACAACCCGGCCAAAGGTCACCTGGGCACTCACATGGTCTGGCGGAACAACAAGGCACCGATTCAGAAATCCGTGGTCGTTTTCGGAAATTCATTTTTCGGCCAGAGTGCAAACTCACCTGCCAAACTTGGTTGGTGGTTCGCACGACTGTTCGCCGAGTATCACCTTGTGTGGAAGCCTGAAATCGACTACGACTACATCGACAAGGTGAAGCCCGACTATGTGATCGCCCAAACAATCGAAAGGTTTCTCGGGCGATTCCCAACCACGTGACATAACAACCGAGAAGGTCCCCGGTGCTGTTGGGGTCCTTTCGCGAACCCGCCCTGAACGCCGGATGAGCGAGAGGAGTAGCCAGCTCCTTAGCGGATCTAAGCCAAGAAATACGTGGAACACCGCACCGCCGAAGCCCTGACCTACCGGGAGATCAAGCGGATCCTGCAACGCGTACATTACGCGCAACATCTATCGTTAGTTGCAGCAACTCATGGCTCTACTTTGAATATAGAAGCTTCCCAGCGGGCTTCGCCAACGCCGAGCATGATTGAGAATTACCACTCTGCTTGCGTTCCCAAACTGGAGCCTTGTGCTGAACCGGCGGCAAGCGCATTCTGAGGTTGTTGGTGGTGTCGACATGCCGGTATGACTTTGGTGCCTTGAGCCCGGATAGAAGCTTGGCCTGCGCGGATTTTCACGAGAACCGTGGATTGTTGCTTCGAGCACGAGTACTAGATTTCAACGTTTCACTCCTTAATCCCACGACACCACCAACGCCAGGATCCGATGATCATGTTGGAAGGAAGTGAAGCACGATGGAGATCGTGCATGAGCGTGCCGCAGGAATCGACATCTCCAAGCGGGACGCCAAAGTTGCCGTGCGGAAACCGGGGCAGCGCCGCGGAACCTACCGCACCGAGGTGAAGACCTTCGGCGCCACCACCGCCCAGATCCGCGAACTTATCGGCTACCTGAACGCCGAAAAGGTCAGTGTCATCGTCATGGAAGCGACCAGCGACTACTGGAAGCCGTTCTATTTCCTTATGGAGGAAGAACAACTGCCGGTTATCCTCGTCAATGCCAAACGCGCCAGGAACATTCCGGGTCGGAAATCCGACGTCAATGACGCGACCTGGCTCGCTGAACTGGCGGCCCACAATTTGCTGGCCGCCTCCTTCATCCCTCCTGAACCGATCCGGCATCTTCGCGATCTGACCCGGGCTCGCTCGGCGGTGGTGCATGACCGGACCAAGGTCTATCAGCGGTTGGAGAAGTTCTTGGAGTCTTCCGGAATCAAGCTCTCCAGCGTTGCCTCCAGCCTGACTGGGGTGTCCTCGCGGCATATGCTTGACGCTCTGGTGGCCGGGGAACGAGACCCGCAAGTCTTGGCGGACCTGTCGATCCGTTCTATGCGGCGCAAGATCCCTGAACTTGTCGAAGCGCTTGAGGGGCGGTTCACCGAGCATCATGCCGCCATGGTGAAACTTCATTTACACCACATCGACACGCTCGATGAACAGCTTCGGGTGCTGGATCAGATGATCACCGAGGCGATGATCCCATTCGATCAGGCCTGCAAGGCCTTGGAAACTGTGCCCGGGATCGGCAAGCAGACGGCGCAGGTCATCATCGCTGAAGTCGGCGTGGACATGAATGTTTTCGCTGATGCGGCGCACCTGGCCTCGTGGGCCGGAGTCTGCCCGGGGCAGAACGAGTCAGCAGGACGGCAACGCTCCTCGCATACTCGTGGTGGCAACGTGTATTTGCGGGCGGCGCTGGGAACCGCCGCGCTGGCGGCGATCAAGTACAAGGAGTCGTTCCTGGCGGCCCGGTACCGGCGGTTGTATCTTCGCAGTGGAGGAAGCCGCGCGCTGGTTGCCATTGAGCACACCATCATCGTGGCTATCTGGCATTTGTTGGCTAACGGTGAGGTGTTCAAGGAGCTTGGTCCGGACTACTACGATCAGCACAACAAGGATCGTGCGAAATCACGGGCGGTCAAGGAACTTGAACGGCTTGGCTACGAGGTCCATCTGGACTCGGCTGCCTGAACGCGCACATCATCACCTACGTTCGATAGTTTGGAATCAATATCAGAATTCTTGACCCTGCTGGGCTTCGACTCTTGCCAGAGGCTTGGGTGCTGACGTGCGCCTTCATGGTGGAAGCGTTGATTGCGGACGTTCCAGTATTCACGTACTAGGGTCTTACTAGACAGCGGCATCAAATTCGGGATGCTTCTATGTTTGTCAATGGGCCGACAACGGCATTCCGTTAGTCAATGTCCGATGGATTTGTCTTGTGATATATCGCTTGAGGCTACGCATAATTTCGCGGTTACTGCGACCTTCGGCGGTCTTGCATTCAACGTATTCGCGAGTGCCAGGGTCCGTGTGCATCCTTGTTAACGCGATGGTATTGATGGCTCGATTCAGTCGACGGTCACCACCCGATTAAGCCGATGCCTGACGGTGTTTCCTGAGGACGCGGGAATCGGACAGGTACCTGCGATCATGGCAAAGGCAGCCTCGGAACGTATACGTTCTGGATGTGACCAGACGGTCATGATGATCGCAGCAGTCACCGCACCCACGCCATGCATCGCCAACAGCGACGGTGTATGTTCAGACGTCAGCTCCGTGAGGTTGATCTGGTTGGCCTTTTGATCGCCATCCAGCCCGTTGATCTGTTTTGCTAGACATACAGCTTCGCCGCGGGCAATACCGGTGCCAAGCGGCTCATCTCGATCGCGCCGTGCTGTAATGCTCTTGATCTGCATTGCGCTCAGGGGCTTACGGGCATCCATACCTAAATCTTGTGCCCGTACCAGCGCCGTCAGTGCGTTAATGGCTCGTAGCCGATCGGTGTTCATCTGGTCGCGCCCTACGCTAAGTACTCTAAGCGCAAGTCTGCACATCGCCTGTTCGACGGTCACGCAGCTTTTCAAGATCCATTACTGGTGTCGATCTAGTTGCTGTAATTGCGTCCAGATTGTCTGTTTTCCCTTTGCCTCGAAGCCGTTTGGCTGAAGGAGTGGGCGCTTCAACCACACGATATCCTTCCTGCGCTAGTCGTTCGGACATGACGGCTCCGTAAGAACCGGTGCACTCTGCCGTGGTAAGAACAGCGTCGATATTGTCTTCCTTCGGTTCGGCGCTTAATCCAGGTTGCTACACGGGTCAAGCCTGTGGAATTGGTCGGGAAGGTTTCTTGAGCCAGATCCCGAACTGAAGGCGATTCCAAAATCGCGTATGTCTGTGTTGCTGCGTGAGTGTCCACGCCAATAATAAATCGATAGTGATCTGCCACAATTGGCATAAGATGTCTCCTTCTTGCGAGCGGACGTCGTTACCGATGGCAGCCCGGGAGAAGTTCATTACGAGGCATGCCTGTAAGGGGCCACAATCCACGAAGATTGTGCAGGCTTCTGATCAAGCCATCGCGGTGGGCCATGTCGACGCCGGTCCTTCCGGCCAGACGGACAGATCCCGGAAATGACACCCTTTGCGGGTCAGAAGATTCATGAGTCACATCGGGTCGGAGGAACCAGTATCACCCTGCCAGCTAGCCCCAGGGCAGCCACTACCAACAATTACAGACGGTTCAATTGGCCCGGAACGGTAATGATCCGGGCCAATCCCAAATTTAATGACTGATTAGACTGTCGATCAGTCCTTGACATGTGCCGATTTCATTCCGAGTGCGTGATAGTCCCACCCAGCATTGATCCAGCTCATTCGATCTAGAACATTGCGTCCGTCGACAATCTTCTTGGAGTCAACTAGATGGGCAGTTTGTACCGGATCCATCTCGCGGAATTCTTGCCACTCCGTGAGGAGAAGGACGAGATCAGCTCCTTGTAGAGCAGCTTCGAGCGAATCGCTATAGGTTAACCTCGGGAACCGCTTGGCGGAGTTCTCCATACCCTTAGGGTCGAAAACACGAACGTCAGCACCTTGCCCATAAAGACGTGCAGCAATATCCAGTGCCGGCGAATCGCGGACATCGTCGCTGTTTGGCTTGAAGGTAGTACCCAAGACAGCGATCTTCTTTTTGTTCACTCCGTTGGTGAGAGAGTGCGCAACATCGATGACGCGTTCGCGTCTGCGTAGATTGATGTTATCGACCTCATGCAAGAAGGCCATGGTGCGGTCCAGTCCGAGTTCGCTGACTCGTGCCTGAAGTGCCCTGATGTCCTTAGGTAGACAACCACCACCGAAACCGACGCCGGCGTTGAGGAATTTTCGCCCAATACGTGCGTCGTGACCAATGGCATCTGCGAGAGTTCGGATGTCACCGCCAACCTTTTCAGTAACTTCGGCGAACGCGTTAATGAACGAGATCTTTGTCGCAAGGAAGGCGTTCGCCGCGACCTTGACCAGCTCCGCGGTCTCATAATCTGTGGTGATGAACGGGGTGTCTCGGGAGATGGCCTCCTCGTAGACTTCGCGTAGTGCAGTTATCGCAGTCTCGTCGTTGGCTCCCACGACGAGACGATCCGGACGAAGGGTATCCTGAACGGCAAAACCTTCGCGCAAGAACTCCGGGTTCCAGGCAAAGCTGATGTCGACGTTGGGCCGCTTGACGCTTTCAACGAGGTTTTGCAGGCGCCGGGCGGATCCGACAGGTACTGTCGATTTTCCAACAATGACGCAATCATGCGTCGCCGCAGTGGCAATTGCTCGCACCGCTTCGTCTACATAGGTCATGTCAGCACCTCCTTCGCCGTCCTTCTGCGGGGTGCCAACAGCGATAAAATGGATATCCCCAAAGGCCCCAGCTTCTTCGACAGACGTCGTGAACTTGAGCCGCCCGGAGCTAAGGTGCTTGGTTAGCAGCTCTGGTAGATCAGGCTCATGAAAGGGGAGCACGCCGCGGCTCAGTCGTTCGATCTTGTCTGGGTCTACATCAACCCCCAGCACTTCGAACCCCAACTCGGCCATGGCCGCTGCATGAGTGGCACCAAGGTAGCCTGTCCCAATCACGGTCAGCCGTGGTTTGGTGCTGATGTTTTCTGGTGTGATGGTCATTATGCTAGTTCCAATCCAAGGCGTGCTGTTGAAAGTAGGTATTTCAGGTTCTTCCATTCCTGCAACGATGTGTCGATGCTGTCGGGGATCACAATGGTTCCAGCATCGAGGTCTTCGGCAAACAAGCATGCCATCGCAATGAACGGGTACCAAGAAGCGAGACCCGTTGAGGACTGGTGCAACCAAGCATTGGAGGCTACAGACAACCCGTTGATCCGGCGGACAGCTCCGCTGGCCTTATCCGAATGCAGCACCTCCAAATAGCTTTCGGTCTGGTTCGAGGGCCGCAGCAGACGATCGGGCACCAGGGTATCCCGGACTAAAATGAGCTTCCGTTCTCCGATGGGCAAGGGCTGTGGGTAGTATTCAATCGGTTGCAGGTCAAGTTGCACTGGAATCGAAAGTGCCTTCATCGCGTTTGCGACGGCAGGAGAAAACTTGTGAGGCATGGTCACCGGACCGCCAAATGTTGAACCGAATACCAAATACGCCGCAATAGCTTGCCTATCCCAGTGCCGCGTCTTTGGTTGGCAATCCATCCAAAGTGCCGAGATCGTGGGCGTTCCGTCATATTCGCCGGGTTCGGCGAATAATCCCGACTGTCCATCAAACTCGTTTTGCCACGTTACGATCATGCCTTGACTCTTTCTGATGCTGGAAGGGTATTCACTGGAGCGTAAATATTGAGTTCATCCCTGGCCAAGACGCTATGTACATCCATTCGCCCCAAGGCAACCCATGACGTCCACGTCGTACCGGTCGGATCAATCAGAAAAGTAAATGATGTTGTCTTCTCCCGATGGCGGATTTTCCGAGAATCCGCATAGAAATTCGCTTCGATCAACTGGTTTTTATCTTCGTCAAGGAGTCCTCGAACCGTCACTACTATTGCTTGTTTCAAGCCTGATTGTTCCAAAAGTACTTGCGCGGTGTCTGAGAGGTAGTCATTGATCATGACATTCGGATCATCAATATTGCCAAAGGTATCAGGGCCAACTGACTCGGTGTTAAGGACAGCAACTACATTTGGGACGATACCGCTTGCAGTGATCATTGCGAGTTTCGCAGCAGAAACTGTGCCTGCGGAAATTAAAACACCAAGTTCTCTATCCTCGTGGGAAACCTGTACACCGTTCGAGGTTCCGTCGTCGGCGACAAGTTGCAGAGCCGAAGACCGTCGCGTCACCAAATGGTCCGGGAGGAACGGAAGCAGTCTATCCAGCTGATCTGCGAAGCGAATCTTGGTCCAATCGTTGGCTCCGCGTTGCTCTTTCATGTGCTTGGCTCCCCGAGCCGTTGTCCCGAACGAAAACATCTGACGGGTTTGCCGTGCCGCCAGCTTCTGGGTGTGTTCGTCGGATACGGTGATTTGGCCTGGATGCATTCGGCGCATCATTAGGATTTCTCCTGAATGAGCGAACCGATACCCCGATCGAACCATCCGCAGGGCCAGATTGTTGTCGACCCCGCTGGAGAGCGATTCGTCGTATCTTAAGCGCTGAAGTATTTTCGTTTCCAAGAGCCATGTTCCGTGACCGGGTGCCCCACCTGTGTCGTCGATGGTTCCAGCATTGAGGGCTTTTGCCCGGTATAGCTTCATCTCGCCCGATGCATCATCAAAATTAACGAACGCGCCAAACGTCCCGTGGAGGCCCGTTTCAAGCGCATCTAGTTGCGACTGAAGACGCCAGGGTGTCATTAAATCATCGTCATCGTGGACTGCCGTATAAGCACCCCGGGATTCGTCTGCGGCACGATTTCGTGCCGCAGCTACACCTGCCTGATTCTGGTGGAAGTAGCGGATCCGGGGGTCATTGAAGCCCTCGACAACTTCGCGTGTATCGTCGGTAGATCCATCGTCGACTACAACGATCTCAAAGTCTTGCATTGTTTGACCGAGTACGGAGGTGATGCTCTCGAACAGATATTTGGAACGGTTATGGGTAGCTATGGCTACGGAGACTAACGGGGGAGTACCATCCAGCCGGTGGAGCCAGTCGCTCGTGTTCCGCACGAAGGATTTGTCGTTGTAGACAATGCTTTTGTTGTACTCGATTGCCTCTCGGGCCTCTTTCGAGACTTCCACCAACGCTCTCGTTGGAGGATGCCACATGTGGTACATCCGAACATCGGGATCATCTACCCAAAGAAGACGCTGCCCGGCGCGTTTGGCACGTGTGGCGAAATCGATATCCTCCCCGCCATACGTGTGCATCCGTTCATCTAAACCGCGAATGCGTGCGTAGATTTCCCGATGGACGGCCATCATCCCTCCCATGCCCCATCGAGGTCGGAGTCTGGACACACTATCAAACTCTTCCCAAGTAAATCCGGCTTCCGCAACTTCTTGGTCACTCCAGCCTTTTGGAAGATCGCGGCATTGAAGCAAAAGACATAAAGTTGGATCGTTCAATAAAGTATTGCCAATTACTTCAAATGATCGAGGACTGAAGATCATGTCCGCGTCCGTTGAGACAAGTACTTTGCCTTTTGCATGCGCGAATCCAGCGTTTAGCGCACGTGATCGGGACCAAGTTCCATTTGTTTCGGTATATACGTAACGTGCTCCGACAGATTCTATTCCTGCTTTTGTTACTTGACCGTCATCGGAACCGTAGTCTGAAACAATGACTTCACCCTTGAGCGGTCCGAAAGATTCGAGAATGCTCTGGACAGCAAGTTGTAGTCGTCTTTGGCCCCAGTTTCGAAATCCGATAACTACTGAAATATCCACGTTTGTGCTCATCGAGTCATACCTACTTCAAGAATCCGCTGTAAACCAGAATAAACCTGACCGTTTAGTGAGCTAAGGGTTTGTACGTATGTGCCGCTAATGCGCCCGTCCGTAAATGGTTTACGTTCCGGCCAAGTGAGGAAAATAATTTCAAGGATGCCTGGACCGTCAAGCAAAAGAGTTGGTCCGTATTTGAGCCCAGGAGTTTCAGCCTCGGGTACGTACGCGAAATACGAATCAAGAGAATTAGACCAAGCCAGTTCTAACTTTGATTGACCGTGAGTGTTCTCGGGAAGCCATCTAATTTTAGCAACGATTGATTTTGGACTCACGATTTCGCTAAGTGCAAAAACCAAGGTGACCTCTGTGTTAGGTTCCGTGACGAAGTACGAAAATACTTTTTGTTTATTGCTTTGCATATCTACTCTTTCGTCGCGTTGCTGCGATTCAGTCATACCCGACAGACGGTGGCTAATCAAACTTATGGTATCGGCAGAATAGCGAGAATCGAAATTAGCGAAGTTTATGGGTTGCCGGGGCGTGAAGACGATGAGTAACAATTTTTTAGTAAAGTTGAATACCTGTCATCTAGAAATCAACGGGTCAGCATAATCATCTTATTCCAGTAGGGGAGAGCGACTATCGGCTAAAAGATGCCTAGGGTGAGGTAGCTATTGGCTATGCAGGATGCTCAGCAATGCAGTAATCCGGCCGACACGTAGCAGGGGTTCATCTATCTCTTCACGATCATCGACTGCCATTCAGGCCGCGGAAGCGTCTATGTCTCAGCCTCTTACAGGAGCTTGGTCGACCGGTTGGGCATGCGTTCGTCCACGGGCAAAACTGGAATTTCCTTTTAACAACGGCCAGGCTGATACTTTCTTCTCGGCCGCGAAAATAAACAGTCTTATCACACGGACCACGCCATGAAGGAATGGTCACGCAAATGCGACATTCGCTGCATCGAGGCTTTTACAACAATCGCAAGCGCCATTCGGCGCTCGATTACTGACGTCCAAATGAAGTCCTTTATGGTTGCCAGCGGTCAGCCACGGCAGCTTATAGAAACCACTAATCCGCTGTCCGAAGAGTCCTAAGCATCCAGATTGACGAGCGTGTGGTGGTTATCTCCGTGGAAATGTTCGGGCGCTCTGAGTCATCCACGACTACCAGTTATGCGCGATCAGATAGAATAAACAATGAACGCGCAAAATCCTTAGACGGAGTATCGTAGTTGAAATCATCAAGTCAGAGTTCTGGTTCACCAACGGCCTCGAGAGCCCAGTTATTTGCCATTCGACAGCGGTATGAAATACATGCTCAGGGTATCGAACAGGCGATGCTTGCCGACTTGGTGAAATTTGAGTCTCTATACCTGACCTTCAAATCAGAAAACGAGAGGCTTAGGAAACAGACCGTCAAACTTAATGGTTTGGTTGCTCGTCATGAATCTACAATTAAGAAGACAGAAGCTGAAAGACAAAGGTTCAGCCTCATGGCTGCATCTCTGAAGACTCAGCTAGCTAACGAACACGCACGTGCCGAGAAGTTTAAACGAGCCTATGATAATTTGCGTGACCACCCGGTAGTTCGAACAGCACGAGGACTAAAAACCCCGTTTAGCAAGAAACCTACGGCGGCAAAATCAGCAGCTGCGATGACCCTGCAAAATGCGATGATCTCGCAAAAAGAACTGACACCGATTGCCCCAGGTACTACTTCGGGCAGTGAAGTCGCTGAACCTAGTATCCAGCAAATCGCGAAGCTGGAAGTCGAAAAGTACCGCGACTTGGGGCAGATTACTGAACCAGCAGATGCTCTACGCTTACTTCTAGCAGAGCCAGACGCGCCAAAGAATTTCGGTCCGCTCCATTTACAAGTCATGGGGCAAGAGCGCCTGCTGAAGGCACTGCCTTCGGTACCGCCAAAGACGTATTCACCGGCATACGTCCCGCGAACAGATAAAGTGATGTACTGCGCACACAGCACTGGTGAGTTCAACAGCAACGGGTACTCGACCCGCACGACTGGCCTTACCAAGGCTGTTATTGACGCAGGTATGGATCTGTTTATTGCCGCGCGTCCGGGCTACCCCTGGGATTCAAAAGTAACCAAGAAAGTCCCATCGCAGAAGCGCCTTATCCGCGATTATCAAGGTGTTAAGACACACTTTAACCCTGGTGTCTCTCTTCGAATCGATCCTCTCGACAAATTTATCCAGTTGGCAGCCGATATCTATGTACGCGAAGCAATGATGAACCGCCCCGCGGTCATCGTCTCGGCCTCAAATCACATCACTGCACTTCCAGCACTCATCGCTGCGCGTCGACTCGGAATTCCATTCATCTATGAGGTACGCGGACTGTGGGAAATTACCGCCGCAGCAGACAACGATACCTGGCTAAATTCAGAGCGCTTTGAACTTGCACGCAACCTTGAATCACTTGTGGCAAACGAAGCTGATCAGGTATTCGCGATCACCGAAGAAGTCCGCGAAGAGCTTGTTGCGCGCGGTGCGACTAATGCAAATATTTCAATCCTGCCTAACGCTGCAAATATTTTCCAGTATGTTCCGCTGCCTGCTGAGCGTTCCTCAGTCGTTACTCAAAAACGAGCTGGGGAATTCCTGCTCGGTTACGCCGGCAGCCTCGTCAGCTACGAAGGACTGGACCTTCTCGTTGACTCCATCGCAGGGTTACCAGAAGAATTTGATCATGTTGGCGCATTGATCGTCGGAGACGGCAACGCTTTGCCCGCTTTGAAACAGCAAGTCGCAGAACTGGGCTTAGAAGAACGTATTCGATTTACGGGACGTGTTCCGAATGACAAGATCAACGACTACCTTGCGATCTTCGATGCAGTGGTTTGCCCTCGTAAATCCAATATCGTCACCGAGCTGGTCTCGCCTCTGAAACCTATTGAAGCGATGGCTGCGGGCCGTCCTGTCATTGGCTCGGATGTCTCACCTATTGCTACTTTGGTCGGAACTGACTCGGAACGCGGTTTGCTCTTTGCCGCCGATAACGTGGACTCCTTGACCGAGCAGATCACTAAGCTTGCACTTGATCCTAAACTTGGTCAGAGTATTGGTCGCAGGGCTCGACAATGGACGGTAGAAACCCGAACTTGGCCATTAGTCGCGCAGACCTTCACTGAGCAAGTACGAACGGTGCAAAATCGTACTGCCGCAGGTAAGAAGCTCAAAGACATTCGTATGGCAATTATTGCGGATGAATTCACCACTTCCACGCTCAAGCGTGAAGTGAGCCTCGTTGCCCCGACGCCAGAGAACTGGCGTCAAGTTCTTTCGGCTCAGCCGGTGGACGTGCTCTTTGTTGAGTCGGCCTGGGCAGGTAATTCCGAGACTTGGACTCGCAAGGTCGGCTACTACGATGATGACCAGTGCTCGGACCTTGACGCGCTGACAAAATACTGCCGTAAGAACGGTATTCCGACCATTTTCTGGAACAAGGAAGATCCTGTTCACTTCAACCGGTTCCGTCGGACAGCGAAGCTCTTCGATGTCGTCTTGACCACCGATGCGAATTGCCTTGAAGACTATTGGGAGAACCGCGGCGGCTACATGAGCGCCTTGGGCAGCCTTCCATTCTGGGCGCAAGCAGAAATCCATAACCCAATGGGCTCTAACCGCCCTTATTCCCATTCTGTAGCCTACGGCGGATCCTACTACGGCGAACGTTATGCGGAGCGGTCCCAAGAACTGCGTGCGATCCTTGAAGGTGCCCGCAAGCAGGGGCTGACCATCTATGATCGCCAAGCCGATAACCCGGAATCACCATATAAGTTCCCGGCGGCTCTCCAGCCGTTTGTTCAAGGTGGACTGACCTATGACGAAATGGTGGAGGCCTACAAGTCTCATCCAGTTCACGTCAACGTCAACTCGGTCAACGGTTCACCGACCATGTTCTCACGTCGTGTCTTTGAAATTGCAGCATGTGGCACCCCGCTGATCAGTGGTAAGAGCTTCGGCGTTACCTGGATGTTTGACGGTACCGTGCCTGTTGTTCGCAGCCGAGAAGAATCTGAACTGATCACGTCGCTGTGGATGCAAAGTGAAGCAGATCGTGTCATGGATGCTTGGGCACCAATGCGCGTGACCTTTCAAAAGCATTTAGCACATCACCGCCTCGCGCTGGCGCTTCGTATGGCTGGGATTGCAGTTGAAATCCCAACTCTGCCAACTCTTGGCTTGGAACTTGAGAAGTTGGACGAGGATCTTGCAGGACAGATTTTGGCATCCACTATTCGTCCGAGCGAAGTATATGTGGCGCTGACGGAAGAAAATTCTGCAGCCATCGATATGTTGCTAGCGCACGGGATTCGAGTTGTATCTTCTGAGGCTCCTCGAAAGGCCGAGGTTTCTGTTTCACGCGTCCAAGAGGTTCTAAGCGACTCACACCTATTAGAAGATTTGCTGATCGCCTACCAGTACGGGGGAGCTGCAAGTGTTGAAGCCTCCGAACTGGACCTCAACGTTCGTGGTCTGCCGCTATGGATGAAGGACGAGCCATCTGCGGATTCACCGCTGCTGAAGATGGAACAGGCGAACGACTCTTTGCGCCAAATCCATCTGCGTCTGCGCCGTCCGTTCAACATAATGGAGGAGCAGAATAGTGTTGTTGCTTCGGAGGAGACACGCTTCACCACGGGTGAACGCAACGTTCTGATTGCTGGTCATGACCTTAAATTTGCTGGTCAGATCATGAAGACTGTCGAAGGCCAAGGCCACAAGCTGAACGTAGATCGGTGGGCAGGTCATGCCCAGCATGACAGCGAGCTGAGCACTCAACTACTAGAAGACGCCAACATAGTGTTTTGTGAGTGGTCTTTGGGAAACCTTGCCTGGTATTCAAAGCATGTCAAACCAGGCCAGCGCTTAGTCACCCGATTCCACTCTCAGGAGTTGTTCACCGACTATCCGCACAAGGTCAAGTTCAAGAACGTGAATCGAATCATCTTTGTAAGCGAATTGATCCGCGGAATGGCGATCCAAAAATTCGGTATTCCAGAAGAGAAGACGTGTGTCATCCCCAACTCGGTAGATACTCGAAAACTCGATCTACCAAAGAATGCAGACGCCAAGTTTGTCTTGGGCTTTGTCGGCATGGTTCCGCAAATGAAGCGCTTTGATCTCGTACTTGACCTGTTGGAAGAGCTACGCGCAAAGGACGCACGATTCACCTTGCGGGTGAAGGGCAAGCGGCCTGAGGACTATCCTTGGATGGCTGCAAGGACCGAGGAGATGGCATTCTACGATGCTCAGTACGCTCGAATCGAAGAATCTCCTCTTCTTCAAGGTGCGGTCAGCTTCGACCCGCAGGGAGACGACATGGCACAGTGGTATCAGCAAATTGGTGTCGCTGTATCCACCAGCGATTTTGAGTCATTCCACTTTACGTTGGCCGATGGAGCAGCTTCAAGAGCGTTACCGGTTGGTTTGGCATGGCCAGGTTCTGAATGGCTTTACCCGAAAGAATGGCTGTTCACGGATACCGAACTCGCTGCGAATCGGGTGGTCGACATCGTTTCGAACCAGGATCGATTCGACCTCTCTGTTGAAGAAGCCCGAAAATTTACGGTAGAAAACTACGATGCCAAGAAGATCATGGCTGAGCTAGTTGAAGCCATAGAATCTGACTAGTTCTCTGAACCTAGTTCTAGTTAGCGCGGTGCGCCTCAGGCTCGAATAGAGCCGGGGCGCACCGCGCTGTAATATTGATAATTCCTGCCTGCGAGTATTTAGAGTGAGTTGAGAAGTGAAAATTGCAATAGGCGAGTTTCGAAAAGCCCTGTGGCACCTCCGCCAAGGTGGCCCCCGGCAATTCCAGGAATGGTACCGTCGCAGTAATTACGAATCTCGGACCGGCGGTTTTAGCCACAGCTTCCAAACTGATGTTGAAAAGACTCTCGGTCTTCAGCTGCCTGCGGTGACTTTTGAACCAGCGCAAGGCTCCGCAACGCCGCTAAAAGTTGCAGTCATCTTGGACGACTTTAGTGCCAGGGCCTGGGGTCCAGAATGGGATTGCACATTCATCACTCCTACCGACTGGCAAGATCACCTTGAGTCGATAGAATTCGATTTGCTGTTCGTTGAATCCGCGTGGGCAGGCAACAACAAAGCCTGGCAATACCACCTCACGGGCACGAGCGCGCCAAGACCAGCATTAGTTGAGATGGTCACGGCCTTCAAAGCTAAAGAAATTCCTGCGGTCTTCTGGAATAAGGAAGACCCGCCACACTTCGAAGACTTCCTGGACTGCGCGCGTCTTTTTGATTTCGTTTTGACTTCTGATGAGCGAAAAATTGTGGATTACAGGCGCGAATTAGGCCACGATAAGGTGGCCGCCTTGAGCTTCGCGGCCCAGCCGGCATTCCACAACCCAGTACGTCCACTAACACAAGAGCGCCGCGACGTGGCTTTTGCTGGGATGTATTTTGCCCACAAGTTCCCAGAGCGTCGTGAACAAATGGAAATTGTGCTCGGCGGCGCGGCGGATGTTTCCCACAAACTCCCTCACGGAGTGGATATCTTCTCCCGCCAACACGGGGGAGACGAAAAGTATCAGTTCCCTGCTCCATATGACCAGTATGTGGTTGGCTCATTGGACTATGACCGGATGTTATCGGCCTATAAGTACTACAACGTTTTCCTCAACGTAAACTCGGTCGCAGATTCACCGAGCATGTGTGCACGCCGCATTTTTGAGATTACCGCGGCCGGCAGTGCAGTTGTATCGGCTCCAAGTGCCGCCATCAGTAACTTCTTTGACTCCTCAGAGGTCTTAGAAGTCTCAACCCGTGAAGACGCTGCTAACGCGATTCGCAGCATCGTCCAGAGCCCCGAGCTGCGTGACCGGATGGTGCACCTTGGGCAACGGCGTATCTGGACCGAACACACGTATGCGCATCGTGCCCGCGAAGTCGAAGCATTTGTGGGGTTACCGCAGGTTGAACCTTCCGCTGACTCAATGACCACGCGCCCCAAGGTTACGGCGGTGGTTTCAACGATCCGTCCGCACCAGATAAACCATATTATTTCCACCGTCGCATCTCAGCTCAATGTTGATACCGAGCTTATTCTGGTCACACACGGATTCAGGATTGATCATGAAGAATTTAAGACGAAAGCCGTGGAAGCGAAGCTTAAAGAATATAAGATTCTTGAATTATCATCCGAGCTGTCTTTGGGCGACTGCTTGAACGCAGCTGTCGCGGAGGCCAGCGGTGACTTCATCACTAAAATGGATGACGATGATCTTTATGGCGAGAACTACCTCTTTGATCAAGTGTCTGCCCTGCGCTACAGCGGTGCCTCAGTGGTCGGTAAACAAGCTCACTTCATGTACCTTGGAGATTCGGATGCGACCCTATTGAGGTTTACTGAACGAGAGCACCGGTTTACGAATCTGGTCATGGGGCCAACGATGCTTGGACATGCATCTGTCTTCAAGAACACACCCTTTGCTTCGCGAAGCAGGGGAGAAGATACCCAATTCCTGCGTGACGTGATAGATGAAGGCGGAACCGTCTATTCGAGCGACCGGTTTAACTTCATGCAAATGCGTAGCGGGGACGGAAAAGCGCACACCTGGGGGCTCAGCGATGCTGAACTCACGGCGACTGGTAAGATTCAATGGTTTGGACGCAATGACAAGCATCTTTTCTTCTAAAGGACTTGTGTGCGAATTTTTATACGAGGACCAAGGAGTACGCAGTAGATGAAAATCACGTTGCTGACTCATTCGTTTTCCCCTGAAATATCTCCTCCACAACGACGTTGGGCGGTCATCGCAGATGAACTAGCCAAACTAGGCAACGAGATAACTGTAGTCACCCCTCGACCAAGGGGGAATTCTGTTCAGGGAGCTACCCCATTTATAAACAACCAACGCATTCAGGTTAAACGCTATAAATCGATGCGAAAATCCAAAACCATGGTTGGAAAAGTTCTCAAACATGGCGTGGATGCAGTATTGAGTTTGCCTGAAGCATTAAAAGCAACACGTCCTGACGTTGTGATTGCAACTGTGCCGGCATTGCCGACACTCATTGTCGGTTACGCAGTCAGTAAGATCCGTGGTGTTCCTTTCGTCGTGGATTTACGCGATGCGTGGCCTGACCTTTTGAGAGAATCCCAGGTCCTAAAATGGCGCTGGCTGGAACCGATGGTTTCTCACGCGCTTGCGTATCTTGTGAAACGAAGCGACTTGCTGGTGACAGTGACCCATGGCCTTGCAATCAAGATGCGACTCAATGGTGTCAAAAATGTTGCGACGATAGCCAATGGTGTGGAAACTGAACGGCCTGAAGTCGCTATTGACAACGAACCTAGAACCCAAACCTTGCAGGTGCTCTATCTGGGAAACATTGGCCGAAGCCAAGGCCTAGAAACACTCATTCAGGCAGCAAGTATTCTTGGCGACAAGGTTTCCGTGAGAATAGTAGGTAACGGAACTGAGAAACGGCGTTTGGCAGAACTAGCTGATGAACTCGAAGCAAATGTTGATTTCAGAGATCCGGTGTATGGAGATCTCGTACTAGAAAATTACGCTTGGGCTGACACCTGCATCGTTTCGCTTAGGCCGGACTGGCCTAGCTTTGAACACACGGTTCCTTCGAAACTCTACGAATTGCTGTATTTAGACCGTCATATTACCGGCATGGTGCGTGGCGAAGCCGCTGGGATAATTACCGCTGCTGAATCCGGAGAAGTTGTTGGTCAGAGTGTTTCCGCACTTGTTGAATATTTAACGAACTTGGCAGCTAATCCGGAAAAATTAAAGACCAACAACCATGGTTCAAATTGGGTCAAGAAAAACGGGTCACTGCGTGATGCTGCCCAAGCCTACGCCAAGCTGTTAAGCGACGTCGTAATCCGTGTAGGCAAGAGCTAGGACAGAAATTTGAATACCCAGTTATTATCAAACTTTACTAATACCAGTTTCCTGGTCCTCTCAAATCTTGCCGACGACCCAAGCTACTTCGCCCTCCAGGTAGCGAGGAAATTCAAAAATCGAGTCCCTGTGAAGGTTCTGGACAAAGTGCTCTCGCTGGGAAAACATAACGGCGTAGCAGCTGCGTTCTCGGCAATGATTCGTGACGACAGCATTCAATTACAAACAACCTGCCGCCTGTGGCTGGACGAATCGAGTTCAAGGCGTGGCGCAGTGTTCCTAGCGAATCTCTGCATCGCCAGTGGCGAATGGGATACTGCCAGCGGCTTGTTGGATCAAACAAAGTCATCTTCAAACGCGGTTCGTGCTAGAGCTCGGTTGCAATGGGGTTTAGGAAACATGAGTGAGGCAATTGCCTTGCTTGAAGAAATACCCCGAAGCAGGCAAAAGCGGCATTACGTCTCTGAATATCAAGTCTATTCGGGAGCTGAACCGAAGCTGCCCCAAACACGAATTTCGAATCTAAGAGGTGCCGGACCGGAATCCGTTGTCTTCTTAGCGACCAATTCGTTGCCTCACACCGGCAGTGGTTACGCGCAGCGAACTCAGTCCACATTGTCAGCCCTAGTCGCTGAAGGCTGGAAAGCAAATGCTTGCACGAGATTGAACTATCCATTAAATATCGGTGCATTCCAAACGAAATCCTCGGATCACGTTGGGCCTGTGGAGTACGAGCGGTTAATTCCAACTCGAGCAAAATACGACTTGTCTGGGCGAATTCAGCAGCAAGCGGAGGAGCTGCTTGCGAAGGTTGTTCGTGACCGTCCTCAAATCCTGCACACCACGACAGATTTTTCCAATGCTCTTGCAGTCAAGGCAGTCTCTGAGTCCACCGGCATTCCTTGGGTATATGAAGTTCGAGGTCAACTGGCAGATACCTGGCTCTCTACAAGGCCAGAATCGGCCGAAAATTCCGAGCGTTACAAACTCTTTCGCGAACGAGAAGCATATGTAGCCAAAAGCGCGGACCACGTGATCACTCTTGGCGATCAGATGAAAGAAAATCTTACGTCGGTTGGTGTAGCGGCAGATAAAATTGAAATTTTGCCCAACGGGATTGGCGATGAATTTCTCAATGAGCCCGTTGACCGTTCTACTGCTCGTCATGAACTCGCTTTGGATATTCAGGCATTTTATGTGGGCACCGTCAGCAGCTTGGTTCCCTACGAAGGGCTAGATACAGTTCTTCGTGCGGTGGCGAGACTGCAACCGGAAAATAAGAACCTTAGAGTCCTGATTGTTGGTGACGGCACTGACAAGGAAAATCTCATACGCTTAGCGGCTGAACTTGGAATTTCGAAGTACTGCGAATTCACGGGCCGTGTACCGCGTGAAAAAGCACATTTATATCACGCAGCATTAAACTTGTTCGTCGTGCCACGCAAAGACAGCGCTGTAACGCGTGCTGTGACTCCGCTGAAGCCGGTCGAAGCGCTTGCCTCGCGAGTTCCGGTTCTAGCTTCCGACTTGCCTGCCCTCGGAGAACTGATTGAAGACGGCGTTACGGGTTATTTAGTGGACTCAAGTGATGTTGATCAATGGGCGAGCAGCATAGATCGCTTGATGAAGGACCCCGAAAAATTATTAGTTATGGGCGATTCAGGTAGGGAACTCGTACTTAATACGCGCACGTGGTCGCAAAATGCCAAGAAGCTAGATTGCGTCTACCGGTTGGTAATAAATAAACCGTTGTGATCCACCTCCTTACTTACCGCGGGGACCTGCGATAGGGTTTACTGGGCGCGCTGGCTAAAAGCTGCGGTATATGATCAGTAACAAGCTCAAAAAATTTTAGAATTACACTCGCATCAGAAGGAAAGCCACTTTAGTGAATAGCATTAAAGAAGTAGCAGTCATCGGTTTGGGATATATCGGATTGCCTACCGCCGCAATCCTGGCCTCCAAGGGAATCATCGTAAAGGGCGTAGACGTTACCCCTCGCACGGTTGAAGCAGTCAACAAGGGTGAGGTTCCATTTGTTGAACCAGCTCTGGGTGACTTCGTCGCAGCTGCCGTTGAAGCAGGCACGCTCAGCGCAAGCTTTGAGACTCCAGAAGCCGAAGCGTACATCGTTGCGGTTCCTACTCCATTCAACGCTGACTACACCGCAGATCTGTCCTACATCGAGGCAGCTGCAGACGGTATCGCACCTAAGCTCAAGGGTGGCGAGCTCGTCATTCTGGAGTCAACTTCCCCTCCAGGTGCTACCCAGCACCTAGCAGAATACCTACTGGCTAAGCGTCCGGACCTCACTACTGACAGTCTTCTGGTTGCGCACTGCCCAGAGCGCGTGCTTCCGGGCTACGTGATGGAAGAGCTAGTTACCAATGACCGCATTGTTGGCGGCATCACGGTAGAAGCAGCCGAGAAGGCCAAGGCACTTTACGAGACTTTCTGCCAGGCAGCCATCTTGACTACGGATGCAAAGACTGCCGAAATGGCGAAGCTGGTCGAGAACTCGTACCGAGATGTTAACATCGCTTTCGCTAACGAACTTTCGGTCATCTCTGACCGTTTGGATATCGACGTGTGGGAATTGATTTCCCTAGCTAACCGTCACCCACGCGTGAACATCCTGCAGCCTGGCCCAGGCGTTGGCGGACACTGCATTGCGGTTGATCCTTGGTTCATCGTTTCGGCAGCCCCTGAAGAATCCAACTTGATTCGTATGGCACGTAATACCAATGACGCCAAGCCGAACTGGGTCATTGAAAAGGTCGAGGCTGCTACTAAGCTTGACAGCTTCACCGGCAAGGTCGCAGTAATGGGTCTTGCATTCAAGGCAAATATCGATGACATGCGCGAGTCGCCTTCAATCGAGATTGCTCGCAAGCTTGCGGTGGCCAACCCGACCATTGAATTCTTGGCAGTCGAACCACATGTTGAGGCGTTGCCTAAGAAGCTCGAAGGCATCTCGAACTTGGTATTGACTCCAATGGATGAAGCGTTGGAAGCAGCAAACGTTGTAACCTTGTTGGTTGACCACGACCAATTCAAGTCGGTTCCAGCAACCACTCTTGCTGGCAAGGAAGTCATCGACACTCGCGGTCTTTGGCGCTAATCGCTCTCCACCTGACAGGGTAGATTCAAATGAAAAAGATCATGCCGATCTATGGCACTCGACCAGAGGCCATCAAGGTTGCTCCGATCGTCAAGGCCTTAAAAGAGGCTGAAATTTTCGATTGCGTAGTTGTTGTTACTGGGCAGCACCGCGAAATGCTGGATCAAGTTAATGAATTGTTCGGCATCACGCCGGACTATGATCTTGACGTGATTCAGCCTCGCCAGACTCTCAATGGCTTGTTGACCAAGACCATTGCTGGCTTGGATGAGATCTTTGAAAAGGAAAAGCCGGACGCCGTTGTAGTCCAAGGCGACACTACTACCTCCACGGCTGGCGCTATTGCAGCGTTCTACCGCGGAATTCCAGTAGTGCACGCCGAGGCAGGCCTGCGTAGCTACGACATCTTCTCGCCATTCCCGGAAGAAGCCAACCGCAAGCTCACCAGTCAGATTGCGAGCGTTCATCTAGCTCCAACTTCATTGAGCAAGCGTAACCTTGAGCGCGAAACCTTTAACAGCAAGGACATCGTGATCACCGGTAACTCCGTGATTGATGCTCTGCTCACCGTGGTCGAGAAGAAAGTTCCATTCAGCGATCCACAGCTAGAAGAACTCGTAAACTCCGGTAAGCGTATCGTTCTGGTGACGACTCACCGTCGTGAAAACCAGGGTGAACCAATGCGCGGCATCGGACGTGCCCTCGCACGCCTGTCCGCAGCCGAGCCGGACGTTCAATTCATTCTGCCATTGCACCGAAACCCTGCGGTGCGAGAAGCTTTGCTGCCGGAAATCGATGGAATTGCAAACATCACGCTGACCGAACCACTGGCCTACGGTGAATTCACCCGTATCATCGATGCCTCGACCTTGGTACTCACCGATTCCGGCGGAGTACAAGAAGAGGCACCAAGTTTGGGCAAGCCTGTACTGGTGATGCGTTTGAATACCGAACGCCCAGAAGCCGTAACTGCGGGTACCGTACGTCTCATCGGTACCGACGAACAGCGGATCTTTGATTCGGTTTCGGAGCTGCTCAATGACTCCGCTGCCTACAACGAGATGGCAACCGCCGTCAACCCGTACGGCGATGGTAAGGCTTCGGAGCGTACCGTAGCCGCCATTGCTGAGCTGCTTGGTGTGGGTCACCGAATTGAAGAGTTTGATTCGCGTCTTTCCGACGCAGATGACATGATGCGCGCAACAAGCATCTAAAGCATCTTTTGGAAGGGCTAGGACAATTTGTCTTAGCCCTTCTGACTTTTTAGTGCTTTTCTGTTTGTGAAGTCCATCTGTGGAGCAGGAAAGTTTGTGCTGCACTGACTAGTATCAAAAGTATGATGAATCAAACTGCCATATTTGTTGATGCCGGGTTCTTATTATCTCTAGGCGGGCACAGGGTTGCAGGAACCACCTTGCGTTCGGCTTTCACCACTCATTATGAGTCGCTAGTTCGCGGGATAGTCCAAACCGTCAAGAAAAATACTGGACTAAATAACTTACGTGTTTATTGGTATGACGCGTCTAAAGACGGTCTTTTTACTGAGCAGCATAAGCGTATCGGGCTAATCCCGGGCGTTAAGGTTCGTTTGGGACGTATCTCTTATAACGGTGAACAAAAAGGCGTTGATCTTCGATTAGCCCTAGACCTGGTTGGTGTGGCCCGCCATGGATCTGCATCTGTCGCTTACTTAGTGTCTGGCGATGATGACTTAGCTGAAGCTGTCGAAGAAGCCCAGGATCTAGGAATGAAAGTTGTCTTGCTTGGGTTGCAGAAGGATCAGAGTAGACTTGGCGTCGCATCGGTGGCCGAGCATTTAGCCTTGACCGCAGACGCTATTGAAGTCATGCCTGACTCAATTATAGATAGTTCGTTTACTCGGATTATTGATTGGGACAAGGACAATTGCGCGAAGACCGCCTTGGTTGCTGCTGCCCCAACGGCGAAACCCGCAGCAACTCCTAAACCCGGTATTCCGACTCCGGCAATGCTGGCGCAAAAAGCCCAGGCTATTAGGAGCGCAGAACCAGTAACACAACCAGAAATGGTGTATTCCTCGGATAGCGAGCGTTCCGGATTCCACGGACAAGCAGCCTATGAACAGAAGGAACTTACCGCAGCCGAAGAGATTGGTGCCAAAGTGGCTCAGTCGTGGTTGGCCAGCACCACACAAGCCGAAGTAGTTGAACTCGTAGCAGATAAACCACAGCTGCCGCCGGAGATTGACCGCACCCTGCTGAAAGACTGCTCCCAGGTTTTGGGGGAGTGGAAAACCGATCAGCAAACGATACGCCGGACGCTTCGCGGAGCCTTCTGGGATTACTTGGATCAAATCATGTGACGAGACGATCGCTTTGACGAATCAAGCTTCCAACACTGACTAAGGTAAATTTGTATCGTGACTTCTCCGCAGAAACCCTTTTACATCACCACTGCAATCTCCTACCCAAACGGTACCCCGCATATTGGGCATGCCTACGAGGTAGTCGCTACCGACGCCATGGCGCGTTTTAAGCGCTTGGACGGATATGACGTCTTCTTCTTGACTGGCACGGATGAACACGGTCAGAAGATGATGCAGACTGCTGAAAAGGAGGGGATTACCCCCGCACAGCTGGCGCAGCGTAACTCGGACGCCTTCCAAGCGATGAATGACGAGTTGGGAACCAGCTACGACCGCTTCATCCGCACCAGCGACGCTGACCACCATGCCGCGGCACAGGAGCTGTGGCGCCGGATGGAAGCTAATGACGATATTTACCTCGATAAATACGCAGGGTGGTATTCGGTACGTGACGAAGCTTTTTACACCGAAGAACAAACGGATGTCCGCGAGGACGGGATCCGTTACGCCACGGAAACCGACACTGAGGTTACTTGGACCGAAGAAGAGTCATACTTCTTCCGGCTCTCTAAGTACCAAGACAAGCTCTTGGCCCACTATGATAACAATCCAGACTTTGGCGCACCGCGTTCACGCTTTAACGAGGTTGTTCGTTTTGTTGAAGGCGGTCTGACCGACCTCTCTATTTCACGTACTACCTTTGACTGGGGAATCCCTGTTCCAAGCAATGAGAAGCACGTAATGTACGTATGGGTTGACGCACTGACCAATTATCTGACCGGTGCCGGTTTCCCAGACGTGGATTCTGCTTCCTTCCAGAAGTACTGGCCTGCGGATGTACATGTCATAGGCAAAGATATTTCGCGCTTCCACGCGATCTACTGGCCCGCATTCTTGATGTCTGCAAAGTTGTCGGTTCCCAAGCGCGTGATGATCCATGGTTTCTTGCACAATAACGGTGTGAAGATGTCCAAGTCCTTGGGCAACACCGTGTCTCCGGATGACTTTGTTGCACGTTATGGCCTTGACCAGGTGCGCTACTTCTTCCTGCGCGAAGTGACCTTTGGCGCCGACGGAAATTACAACCATGACACTATCGTTGCTCGCATCAACGGTGACCTCGCAAACAACTTTGGAAACCTCGCTCAGCGTTCGCTGTCGATGGTTGCCAAGAACTGCGGGGGAGGCGTGCCGACTCCTGGTCAGCTCTTGTCCGCCGATGAGCAGATTCTGGCGGCAGCTTCAGAGCTCTTGGAACTCAACCGCGACGCGTACTCGCGTCAAGACTTCAGCCGAGCTCTAGAAGCCGTCTGGCACGTCTTGGGAGACACCAACGCGTACTTTGCGGATCAAGAGCCCTGGAAGCTGAAGAAAACTGATCCAGCGCGTATGGAAACGGTTCTTTATGTCACCATCGAAATCGTGCGTAAGGTCGCTTTGCTGCTGCAGCCGGTATTGCCGCAAACCATGACTAGCATGCTTGACCTTTTGGCTGTCGGTCAGGGAACCGCTCGTAGCTTCGAGCACTTCGGCACCGCGTTGGTTCCAGGAACCGAACTTCCGGCACCCGCACCGGTATTCCCGCGGTACGAAGAAGACAAATAATTCGCAGCAAGCAAAGAAGTCCAAGCTTGGGATTAAAACCAAACTTGGACTTCTTTGTTCTTAATTACAATCTTTACGGGCTGACCACACCGGTCTGGTAGGCAATGACCACGGCTTGCACTCGATCACGAGCTCCAAGCTTGGACAAGATATGACCTACATGTGTTTTCACCGTTGCCTCAGAGAGAAACAAGTCTATGGCAATCTCCGGGTTTGAACGCCCCTGGGCAATATGACCGAATACTTCGCGTTCGCGCGGGGTCAAGGAATCCACTGCAGCCGTCAAGGGGTCCTCAGTTGGTCTAGCGCGCTTCAGCAATGGCGCCATGTGATCCAGCAGTCGTCGGGTAGTTGAAGGCGCAATGACCGCATCTCCGCGGTTCACCGTACGCACGGATTCAAGCAGCTCTTCAGGTGGCGCATCTTTGAGCAGAAATCCACTGGCTCCAGCCTGAATGGCGCTAAACGCGTACTCGTCCATGTCAAAAGTTGTCAGCACAATGACTCTCGGTGAATCGATTGCCTGCGCGCGGGAAACCAGTAGGCGTTCAGTGGTTTCAATCCCGTCCATTTCAGGCATGCGAACATCCATCAGGATGACGTCCGCCGCAGCCAGGGCCGGAGATGCCAAGGCTTCACGACCATTTGATGCTTCGGCAACCACATTCATATCGTCCTGGGAATTAATCAGCATTCGGAATCCGCTACGGACCAGTAGCTGGTCATCTACCAAGGCAACTTTAATCGGCTCGGTGGTGGTCATTCGTTTTTAGTCCTCGGAGTAGGGGATGAAGACGGAGACGCAGAAGCCTCCGTTGGGAAGCGGGCCAGCCGTGCTGGTTCCATCGTATAGGGCGACTCGTTCGTGTAATCCACGCAGCCCTTGGCCGGCACCATCGATTTCAAGTTTTCCGGCACAGGCTCCGTCATCCTTGACATTAATATCGAGGCCACGGTTTGACCAGTACAACGAAACCGTTGATATAGCTTGTGGTCCCGCATGCTTAATAACATTGGTGATCGCTTCTTGCACGCATCGGTACGCAGTGAGCTCGGCACCGGTGGGCAGGGTCCGGCGAGGGGACCCTTGAGCCTGGTAAGAGACTTCCAGACCAGACCTGACTGCCATTTTTACGAGTTCAGGAATATCACTCAAACTCGGCAACGGCCGGTGCTCTGTTTCTTCGTCGGTGCGCAGCACGCCCAGTAAACGACGCATTTCCCGCAGGGAAGCCCGGCCCGCATCAGAGACGGTCTTCAACGTTTCAATGGCAATGTTTGGGTCCTGAGCCGCTGCGTAGCGTGCTCCGTCAGCCTGCGTGATAATCACCGAGAGGGAATGCGCCACGATGTCATGCATCTCTCTGGCGATATGGTTGCGTTCATCAGAGGCGGCCAGCTCGCGTTCAATCAGACGCTCATTTTCCAGGCGCTGTGCGTGAGCCCGCAACGCGCTTAACGTTTGCCTTCTACTGCGTGCGAGGTCGCCAAAGGTCCAGGCGACGGTGACTACTAAGGACAAGCCGACGAAGGAAATAATCTTGTCAAAGGAAATTGGATTGCTGCCATCAAGCCCCGGGCCGAAAATATTGAAGGTAGCCAGAATGGCTCCAAGGAATCCAAGACCTAAGGTAGCAAAGGATTGCCAACGTTTCCCATAAACAGCCATGGTGTAAATCATGAGTGGGACCGAGAACTGAGAAGGCAAAAACACGCCTTGGAAGAATAGCTGCAGAATATGGGCAAGGGCAATGGTGATGGTAGCGGCCCACGGATAGCGGCGGCGAACCATGAGAGGTGCAGATTGCAGTAGTGATATGGCCGCGATGCTGAGTCCAAAGCCTACGCCCACGCTGAAGCCGATGCCTATGGAGAAAATTACGCACAGGAATGTGTACAGCGCACCAGTAATCATATCTATCCGGCCGGGGTTGGACCGGATCCACCGATCTATCCGCCGGTGTGGATTAGTGAATATCAAGTTTCCCTCGCGCGTACTTAAAGCTCTGTTCTACCTCAATTCTAGCCAGCGTCCCGGCCGGAGTCCTCATGCCACGGTCTGAGTTTCTGTGAAGCAAAAAGAAATCTATCTCATAATTTGAGATAGGTTCTCAAATGGTGGATTCACTTGGTTATGATGAGGGCATGGGAAACGTCATTAATATTGCTGTCATTCCAGGCGATGGTATCGGCCCAGAAGTGGTTGCCGAAGCCGTGAAAGTCCTGAAGTTCGTGACTAACGGTGGAGACCAGCAGGTAGATCTCACCGAGTACACCTTGGGTGCAGAACACTGGCTCAAGACGGGGGAGACCCTGACCGATAAAACTCTTGAAGCTATCAAGAAGCATGACGCTATCTTGTTCGGTGCCGTGGGTGCCGCCCCGGGCGACACGCGAATCCCTTCGGGAATCATAGAGCGCGAACTGTTGTTGAAACTTCGGTTCTCCCTTGATCACTTCGTGAACCTGCGTCCGTCCAAGTTGTATGCAGGAATTGAGAGCCCGCTGGCCAACCCGGGAGAAATCGACTTTGTGGTTGTCCGCGAAGGCACCGAAGGCCCCTACGTAGGCAACGGCGGTTCGGTACGTACCGGCACCCCGCATGAAATTGCTACCGAGGTCTCGGTAAACACCGCCTATGGTGTAGAGCGCGTAATCCGTGATGCTTTTACCCGTGCATCAGCACGTCCACGAAAGCACGTAACCCTAGTCCACAAGCACAACGTACTGGTGCACGCCGGACACCTATGGCGCCGCACCGTAGAAATGGTGGCCCCAGAATTCCCGGAAGTCACCCACGACTACCTCCACGTGGATGCGGCCACCATCTTCCTGACTACCAACCCATCGCGTTTTGATGTCATTGTCACAGACAACCTCTTTGGGGACATCCTCACCGACCAGGCTGGCGCAATCACCGGCGGCATCGGCTTGTCGGCCAGCGGTAACATCAACATGGACCGAACTTACCCATCGATGTTCGAGCCGGTCCACGGCTCGGCACCGGATATTGCCGGTCAGCAGAAAGCCGACCCCACGGCAGCAATCCTTTCGGTGGCACTGATGCTGGAACACCTTGGAATGTCAGCTGCGGCTACCGCTGTTGAGCAAGCCGTCGAAAAAGAGATTACTTCACGCCAAGAATTGACTGATCACCGCACCACGAGTGAAATCGGCGATGCAATTGTGGCGCTACTGGCCTAAGCTAAAAGTGATGTAGCTCGGTTAGTTGTTAATCGAGTAGCAAATCCACTGACGGGTGTTCCGCCAATGGCGTGGGGCACCCGTTTTTCGTTCACTGAGCAAGGAAGTCCAGAGTTAGATGGAATTCACCGAAAATCTGTCATCGAATCGCAAGAGCGCGGAAGAACGCGCTGCCGTCCTGGCAGACCCCGGTTTTGGGGACTTCTTCACCGACCACACCGTGGTTGTTGACTGGTCTGCAGGCTCCGAGGCTGGCACCGGTCAGTGGCATGACGCCCGAGTTGAGCCGTACGGTCCCATCGCCATGGATCCTGCTGCCTCCGTCCTGCACTATGGCCAGGAGATCTTCGAAGGACTCAAGGCGTACCGCCACGAAGACGGTTCCGTGTGGACCTTTCGTCCGCACGCCAATGCAGCACGTCTGAATAAGTCAGCCTCACGCCTTGCACTCCCACAGCTGGATGAAGACGTTTTTGTTGACTCCCTGCGCAAAATTGTTTCCACGGATATTGACTGGGTACCAACCGGTGACGGGGAAGCCCTCTACCTGCGTCCATTCATGATTGCTACCGAAGCGTTCTTGGGTGTTCGTGCCGCGCGCGAAGTCTCCTACCGGGTGATTGCCTCACCCGCCGGAAACTACTTCGGCGGAGAACTCAAGCCAGTAGGTATTTGGGTTTCAAAGAATTACGCCCGCGCAGGCCGTGGCGGCACCGGATCAGCTAAATGCGGTGGCAACTACGCTGCTTCTCTCGTGGCGCAGCTAGAAGCAGAAGAGAATGGCTGCAAGCAGGTGCTCTTCCTTGATTCTTTCAATGACAACGCCGTTGAAGAACTTGGTGGCATGAACGTATTCTTCGTCACCAAGGATGGATCATTGGTGACCCCAGCGTTGACCGGAACCATCTTGGAAGGCGTCACTCGTTCTTCGGTAATTCAGTTGGCCAAAGACCGCGGCATGAACGTTGAAGAGCGCAAGATTACCTTGGATGAATGGCGTGACTCGGTCGCCAGCGGCGACATCACCGAGGTATTCGCCTGCGGTACTGCTGCAGTGATTACCCCGATCGGCGTGCTCAAGAACGGCGAAGAACTTATTGGTGATGAGAATGCGCCTGCCGGGGAAGTGACAATGTCCATCCGTGAAGAGCTTCTCGGTATCCAACGCGGAACCGTAGAAGATCGCCACAGTTGGCTTGAGCGCTTAGCCTAAAAAGTAGAAGTGTCGATAGAATAGCCCATGCAAGTAACCTTTGCATGGGCTATTCTGATTCAAAATTGAGGATGTTGTAGATGCGCGTTTTAGTCACCGGTGGAGCTGGATATATCGGCTCTCACACGGTTCTACAGCTACTGGAAGCGGGACACCAGGTATCGGTAGTTGATAACTTCATCAATTCATCTCCAGAATCACTCAGGAGAGTCGTATCGATTGCCTCTAAAAAAGTGGCGACTTTCAGGGTAGATCTGTTAGACAGGAAAGCCCTCGCTGAAGCAATTACCAGTATCCAGCCAGATGCTGTGATCCATTTTGCAGGGTTGAAAGCGGTTGGCGAATCTGTCGCACAACCTTTGCGCTATTACAAAAACAATGTGACTGGAACCATTAATCTTCTAGAAGCAATGGACGAAGCTGGTTGCCGAACTATCGTTTTCAGCTCTTCTGCGACCGTATATGGCGAATCGGTTGACCTTCCCTTACGTGAGACTACGCCACGCAGTGCGACTAATCCTTATGGACGAACGAAACTACATATCGAGGAAATGCTCGAAGAGCTAGCCGCCTCCGATTCCCGGTGGCGCATCGCCAATCTTCGCTATTTTAATCCGGTAGGTGCCCATGAATCTGGACTAATCGGCGAGGATCCCCAAGGGATCCCAAACAACTTGATGCCGTTTGTTGCACAGGTTGCTGTAGGCAAACGCGATGCAGTCCAAGTCTTCGGCAATGATTATCCGACGGCAGATGGGACCGGAGTCAGGGATTATATTCATGTCTTGGATCTGGCTGCCGGTCACTTAGCTGCCTTGGACTACTTAGCTTCCAGTGGGGGCCTGCATGTCTGGAATCTTGGGACTGGATCTGGTTCGAGTGTTCTGGATGTTATTGAGGCATTCCAACGTATTTCCGCACGTCTCGTTCCCTACGATATTGTTGCTCGCCGGCCCGGTGACGTCGCAGAGAGCTATGCGCACGCAGAAAAGGCCCGTTTAGATTTAGGGTGGAAAGCCGAACGCGGCCTCGAGCAAATGGTTGAGGACATGTGGAGATGGCAATTCAAGAACCCCGACGGATTCCCAAAAGTTGGGCATGAAGAAATGAATTCCCTAGAGCTTCGCGACTTTGTTCTTGGGGAAGTGGCCTCGAACAAGTAATTGTCATACGGGGAGTGACTCGGTTTCAGGGATAATCTGAGCCGTCGTGAAATACAGCCGGTCTATCCATTAATTCGGGCCATTGACTAGCCAGCACCACTAACTGACTTGCGTGCCGAGACCTGACCTCACGGTATCAGGATTCAAACATTTTCTTTCGCTAGCCTTATTTCTGGTGTTCAATGAGAGTTCAGGAGTCGACTAGTGGCAGAAACTGAGGAACGCTCGGCAAAAAGAATTAGTCGACGCGTGGTTCTCACTCTCGGAGCGCTAACTGCAGGAGCGGTCGTTTACGGTCAGCTTCAAAAATCACCACCAGATCCTTCTGTTTCTCCCAGTCCGCCAGAGAAGCCGATTCAAACGCCGAAACCCACGCCCGTTCTCAAGAACCGTGACCCGTCGGTCATAGCGCCACTTAAACGAACTCGAAACACCTCGGGCGCGCTGCGGCGATACGAAGGCGCATTTCCGGCAACAAAAATACGTCGCGTGGAGCTATTGCCAGGATTGCAGGCGACCGGGCTGCCTTGGTTAGCCGTTTCAATTGTTGGTCCAATTCACCAACTGCAGATTATTAATCCGAGCCGAAATACACCAGCTCATATTGTGGAGATTCCCAAGAGCCATAGTGGCGGCGTGCAATCGATGATCTGGGACAAAAAGACTAAGTACCTCTATCTTGCGACGCTCAACTATTTGCTTGTCTGGAAACCTTCTAGCCCATCAGAAATAACGATAGTAGGTAAAGTACCTGGCGCCACAACTATCTATGATCTCCAACTTGATTCCCAAGGCACGGTGTGGGGCGGAACCTATCCTCTCGGTGCGGCGTTTAAATACGCTCCGAAAACCAAGAAAATAGACGTATTCAAGCGGGTAGCCACCGACACAGATTATGTGCGGCGTGTAGCCATTGATTCAAATGATGACGTATGGCTGGGCACAGGCTCGCGAAACCCGCGTGTGTTTCGGTTTTCTTCGAAGAGCCCGCAGAAAATCACCGAGATTCCGCTGCCGGAACCCAAAAGAGCGGGCTTTGTCTCTTCGCTGGAAGCTGTAGGTAACTCAATCGTTGTCTCCATTGACAACGTTTCGGGCCAGCTATTGCTGAATCCTCAAACTAATTCGTGGGTTGGATCTATGGATCGAGTTTGGTCAGGCCGTAAATTGTCTGCAGTAAATCCTGCAACCAAGCAGTTCTACAACGTTAGCGACGGCCAGCTCTTTGCTACCAGCAGCTCCACGTGGCAAGACCAACTTGTAGGCAAACTTTCTGCCAGCGCACCTTTGGCTATTTACGCCACGAGCAGTCAAGTGGTGGTTGTCTCTTCGAATAAGACGGGACTTCAGATCGAAGTGTTCCGTTTGTCGAGTAAATCAGTGCAGCTGGTAAGCACCGTGGCGTTGGCTCGTGGGCAGTTCGTTGTTCAATCTCTTATGTCGCATTCGGACGGGAACATTTATGTCGGAGGTTATATGGGCCACGGCATTACGGCAGTTCATCCTGATACCGGAAAACACTGGACCTCCCCTTCTGAGCAGAATGCCATCAATCAGATTGAGGGAATGATTGAATTCAACGCTCAAAAAACCTATGTAGGGTCTTACGGTTCGGCGGACATTGTTCGGCTCAACAGCAACGCTAAAAACAATCCTGAGGGATACCAGCGCCTCCTTAGACTGGCCACCGATTATGAACAATCCCGGATATTTGCGTGGGCTAAAAATTCCAAGCAGGTATTCTTCGGTACGGTTCCAGAATACGGCCGTTCCGGCGGAGTCCTGGGAGCGATAGACCCACGTACCGATGAGGTGAGCTGGGTGTTGGACGGAGATGGGGAAGGGTTTATCCGTCACCATTCGATCACCGGACTCGTTGCTGACGAAAAGTACATTTATGGAACTACCTCGGTGCGAAATGGCTACGGTCTTGCCGACACTGACGGAAACGCCAAAGTTTTCAAGCTAGATATTGCAACAAAAAAGATCTCATGGAGTGTGGCGCCCATTGCACAATGTGGTGCGCTCTACTCACCCAAGCTTTTGGCCGGATGGCTGCTAGTTGCCGATTTGGAGGGTGTCAGCGTGCTCGACCCAGTAAGTGGCAAACTTCTGAAGAAACACCGATTAACCAACTCACGTAACACCAGCTACCGACCCGGATGGAAAAACGCAGACTTAGTAGTAGTAGAGAATCGAGGCAAGGCTGTGCATACCGCCGCAGGAACTACCACTGCCATTGATTTCGATTCGGGAACACTAGCGACGATTGGTAGCCCGCAACTGAAGAGCCAATTCGGTACTCGGCTGACGGTAACAAATTCCGGACGGGTCTTTGCCAACGTAGAAAAAACTGCGATTGCTGAATTGGATCTGCAGCCCATCGCATCCCAGCCAAAGAAGCCGAGTGCAAAGAAAGCATCGCCACAGGCTACTGCAACTACTTAGGAAAGACCCGGAGGCAGCTGAGCATGACGCGCTAAACGCATAAAAACAGCGTAGTAATGAATTCCACAACACCCCATCGAAAAGCGAGTCAGAGACGGGATGTCTGATCGGCAACATGCCCTAGGCTTGTGTGTATGCGCATTGCCAGATTTGTAGTTGATAGCGACCCAATGTACGGAGTCGTAGACGGAAACGATGTCCACGTCTTAGCAGGAGACCCTTTCTTCCAAGGGATCAAAACCACCGGTGTCACTCACCAGCTTGACGACGTCCGATTGGTAGCCCCAATCATTCCGCGCTCAAAGGTCATCGGTTTCGGCCGTACCTACCGCGAACATGCCAAGGAACTAGGCAACGACGTTCCTAGCGAGCCGTTGATGTTCTTAAAGCCAAACACCTCAGTGGTGGGTCACGGAGATCCCGTGACTCTTCCGGCATTCTCTGAAGAAGTCTCCTTTGAAGGCGAACTTGCCGTGGTCATTGGCCGTATCTGCAAAGATGTTCCCGCAGAAAAAGCTGCAGACGTGATCTTCGGCTACACCGTGGCAAATGACCTCACCGCTCGTGATGCACAGCGTAAGGATCCACAGTGGGCGCGAGCAAAGGGTTTTGACGGGGCATGTCCGCTAGGTCCATGGATTGAAACGCAGCTAGCGGATCCAGATGACGTGGGAATCGTTACCCGCGTGAATGGCGAAGTTCGCCAAGACGGATCAACCAACGAAATGATCTGGTCAGTCAATGACCTTGTCGCTCGTGCGTCCGAGGCTTTCACTTTGCTCCCAGGAGATGTCATTCTTACGGGCACCCCAGCAGGTGTTGGTTTAGTCGCTGAAGGTGACAACGTAGAAATTGAAGTCGAAGGAATCGGAACCCTTCGAAGCGTCTTCCGTCGATAGACACCGACTAGACATCGCATAGATTAGTATTAAACTGACCACCAACTTGCCATCAACAGGCGGTGGTCCCGCACTAGCTCCTCATCACAATGTGATGAGGAGCTTCGCTGCTTATTATGCTTCCGGCACGTCTCCGGGACTAGAATGAAATCACCATGACTGATCTATCGCTGATTCCTACCGTGACCGAAGAAACCCCGGTTCGGGTTCGTTTCTGCCCATCGCCTACGGGCACCCCACACGTTGGCCTAATCCGTACCGCCCTGTTCAACTGGGCCTACGCACGCCACACCGGGGGCAAGATGATTTTCCGTATCGAAGATACGGATGCGAAGCGCGACTCCGAAGAGAGCTACAACCAGCTGCTGGACGCCTTGGCGTGGCTGGGCATCGACTGGGACGAAGGCGTAAACGTCGGTGGCCCACACGAGCCATACCGCCAGTCCCAGCGTGGTGACATCTACCAAGACGTCATTGCCAAGCTGCGCGATGCTGGACACGTCTACGAGTCGTATTCCACCCCTGAAGAAGTCGAAGCGCGCCACAAGGCTGCCGGCCGTGATCCAAAACTGGGTTATGACAACTTTGACCGTGAACTGAGCGAAGAGCAGATCACCGCGTTCAAGGCGGAGGGCCGTGAACCGGTGCTGCGCATTCGCATGCCAGAAGATGACATCACCTTTACCGACCTGGTCCGTGGAGAGATTACCTTCAAGCCGGGCACCATTCCCGACTTCGTGGTTGTCCGTGCCAACGGCCAGCCTCTGTACACGTTGGTGAACCCGGTAGATGACGCTCTGATGGGTATTACCCACGTGCTCCGTGGTGAAGACCTGCTCTCCTCTACTCCACGTCAGATTGTGCTCTACCGCGCCTTGATTGACATCAACGTTGCACAGTACATGCCACTGTTCGGTCACCTGCCGTACGTAATGGGTCAGGGCAATAAGAAACTGTCCAAGCGTGACCCAGAGTCGAGCTTGTTCCTGCACCGTGACCGCGGATTCATCCCCGAGGGTCTGCTGAACTACCTGTCGCTGCTAGGTTGGTCGCTGAGCGCGGATGAAGATATCTTCACCCGTGATCAACTAATCGAAGCATTTGATGTCAAAGACGTGCTCTCAAACCCAGCACGCTTTGATATCAAAAAGGCAGAAGCTATCAACGGCACTCACGTACGTCTACTTGAGCCGCAAGATTTCCGTGACCGTCTAGTTCCTTACCTGCAGGCTGCTCAGCTTGTCGGTAGCGAATTGAGCGCACGCGAGGACGAAATACTTGACGCGGCCGCACCTCTGGTTCAGGAGCGTATCGGCTTGCTCGGCGAAGCAGCCGAAATGATGGAGTTCCTTTTCAAATCTGATGAAGAGATTGAGATTGAAGAGAAGGCTCTGAAGGGAATGCCTGCCAACCTGGTTGAGGTTGTCGACGCGAGCATTGCTGCACTTGAGAGTGTCCAGGAATGGAATGCTGAAAACATTCAGGATGCGCTACGTGTAAAGCTGATTGACGAGCTTGAACTCAAGCCCCGTCAGGCTTTCGGCCCGGCTCGTGTTGCAGTTTCGGGCAAGCGTGTTTCGCCTCCATTGTTTGAATCAATGGAAATTCTCGGACGCGAATCCAGCTTGAAGCGCCTGCGTGCTTTTGGCGAATCCCGTTAGACGATAGAACGCACATTGGGCGAACTAGACAACACCTTCGATTCTGCCACCCGCCTGGGTGGCGGAATCGAAGGTGTTCTTTTTGATATAGATGACACACTCGTCGACCTGCGGACCGCAGCAATCGATGCATTTCTTGCCATGGTTGATGACCTGCTAGAAGGAGTTACTAGCGAGCGGTTAATGTTCATTGCCGAAGATTTTGCTGATGATGGGGCCGGGGCTTATGAACTCTATATGGCTGGCGAAGTCTCGTTTCTCGGGCAACGACAATTGCGGTTGAACCGCGCCTTTGACCTTGTTGGCCACAAACCACTTTCTGCGCAGTCCTACCTGCGCTGGGCTGAAAAGTATGAATGTCTGGTCAAGGATTCGTGGAAACCCTTTGACGACGTATTGCCGCATCTTGCTGCCCTCAGCGGTTGGGGGATACCTTATGGCGCGGTGAGCAATAACGTCGAGGCGTATCAGCGAATGAAGCTGGAACGTTCCGGATTGACCGGATTCGCAGTAGTTATTGGATCAGATACGGCCGGGGCGCCCAAACCCGATCCTGCACCTTTTCTTGCTGGGTGCAGTCAGCTGGATACCACGCCGGGCAGAACCCTGTATGTGGGTGATAATCCAATAAATGATGTTCAGGGCGCAGAGAACGCCGGACTTGTTGCAATCTTTGTGGACCGTGAGTCCAAGCATGCAGTGCAATCGGCTTTCACCGTATCCAACCTCGAACAGCTCACTGTCTTCATTAGTCAAAGCATCGATTCGCGAGAGTGAGCCCTACGCCAATTTCTCAATTTGTCAGCGACTAATTAGCTAGGTATAGTTAATTCTCGTGCTACGGCATCAAGCGCAAATCCCAACGAGGATTATTCGCTGAATGCCCAAGTCACATTGGGATATGGTGTAATTGGCAACACAACGGTTTCTGGTTCCGTCATTCTAGGTTCGAGTCCTGGTATCCCAGCGCTTCACCGGAGTTATTCGGTGAGTTGAAGAGAAATCTTTAGCGTACGGCCCCATCGTATAGCGGCCTAGTACTCCGCCCTCTCACGGCGGCAACACGGGTTCGAATCCCGTTGGGGTCACAAAACCCACGACATTGTCGTGGTTTTTCTTTTTAACCTCTACTGACACCTTTGTTGCTAGCGGCGTTCAACTTGTCATAAGGCATGATAGGACTCATGGAGTCCACGTCATCACTGCCGGAATCGACAAACCCGGATAACACCGAGCCGGATACGCACGCCCTTGAACTGCTGGAGCGAGTAGCCAAGCTTGAAGACTCACTCACTAATCTGCGGTTCATTCTCGCTCACGACGCCAGTGGTGAATCGCTGCGCATCAAGGCCTTGCACCAGATCAATGACTATCTCGAACCGCGCATCAAAAATTTAAATGCACCTCTGCTTGCAGTGGTCGGAGGTTCCACCGGTGCCGGAAAATCTACTCTAGTCAATTCCCTTCTCGGTGATCGTATTAGCCGCTCCGGCGCAGTACGGCCCACCACCCGAACGCCGGTGCTCGCAGTGAACCCCGCTGACGAGCCGTGGTTTGCCAACAAACGGATCCTTCCCGAACTGACCCGTCTCAGAGGTGCCGGTTACAGCGAAGGCCACGGTATGGAGCGCCACGATGCACTTCTGGTGGTACCGCACGACAATGTGCCCCGGGGACTAGCTATTCTTGACGCACCTGACATTGACTCCGTGTCAGATGACAACCGGGCTCTTGCAGGACAGCTGCTGAATGCCGCAGATCTCTGGATTTTTGTCACCACTGCGAACCGGTACGCCGACGCGATCCCGTGGGAAGTGCTCACCGAAGCTGGCGGTCGGGAAATTACGGTCTGCGTGATACTCAATCGCGTCCCGTCCGGAGCCGAGACTGATATTGTTCCGGATCTGCAAAGACTGCTCGCAGCAAAAAACCTAGACCCTAAACTACTGCACGTCATCAACGAGGTTCCGCTTGATGAACAGCAAATGATTCCGGGCGAGCGGCTCGAACCGATTTCGGCATGGCTGAATTCTCTAGCCGCCAACGCAGCCGAACGTCAACGCATTGCCGAACAGACTCTTGACGGCGCCATTAAGCGTTTGCAATATGATGTTCGTTGCCTTGGTGAACAGGCGGAAGATCAAGATCTTCAATTGTCTGCCCTAGCTAAGATTGCCACCGAGCGTTTTGAATTTACCTTGGGAAAGACCACCGAAGCGTTGAAAGACGGATCGCTACTGCGTGGTGAGATTTTAGCGCGGTGGCAAGACTTTGTCGGGGCCGGAGAATTGCTGCGGGGCATTGAAGGTGTAGTGGGGCGCATCCGTGACCGAGTCGGTTCATTCTTTAGCGGAAAGCCGCCAGCAACTCATCGGGTTGAAGATGCCATCGAATCAGGGCTTCATACGGTTTTGGTTGGTGAGATCACCAATGCATTCCATGACGTAGATCGCAGCTGGCGCAATACGCCGATTGGAATCCAACTTCTCAGTTCATTGCCTGCCCACCGTCCGCCCAAGGAACTGGATACTAGGGCGGCCGACACGATCCGCGCCTGGCAAAAAGATGTGCTTGAAATGATTCGCAGTGAAGGTGCAGGGAAGCGCAAAACAGCCAGAATCGCTGCCTTCGGTGTGAACGGCGTGGCAGTGGCACTCATGGTGGTGGTCTTTGCCTCCACTGCCGGAGTCACCGGATTGGAAGTAGGAATCGCTGGAGGCTCAGCAGTGGTAGGACAAAAATTGCTGGAAGCAATATTTGGTGAAGACGCGGTGAGGCGAATGGCTACACGCGCCCGCACCATGCTCGAAACTCGAACCCAGGAACTCATTGATGAAAATCTAGCCGTGTACCGCAATGAAATTGACGCTCATCTTCAGCCAGAAATTGTTCAAGAACTACTTAATCAAGTGAAGCCTTTACGTGGTGGAGGGTACAAAGCATGAGTGAGCGCAAGGTAACTCGTGCGCATACGGGACTTACGGAACAAATAGACGCGGTGGTTTCAGCGATGCAAATTGCTGAACCGTATCTTGAGCCTGAGGTCGTTGACCAAGCAGCGGTGATCATTGAACGTGCCGAAGCACGCCGGCAACTATCAGCTGATCATGTGGTGGTAGGGCTCTTCGGTGCCACTGGCAGTGGGAAATCCTCGTTATTTAATGCGCTCGTGGGTTCTGAGATAGCACAAACCGGTGTCATCCGACCGACCACCACCAAAACCGTGGCTGCCATCTGGCAGCCTGTTGGCGCCGACGCATTACTTGACTGGCTCGAGGTCAGTGAGCGTCATATTCTGAGTTCACAAGTTCTGGACAAAGCCTCCAAGAAGTCTCAAGATCTAGGTGGAGGACTTATTCTGCTTGATCTTCCAGATATGGACTCAACCTCAACTGAACATCACCTCATCGCCTCACGGCTCGCAGGACAAGTCGATTACCTTGTCTGGGTCCTTGACCCACAGAAGTATGCTGATGCTTCGATTCACCATGGCTACCTCAGTGAGCTGACTGGCCAACGTGGAAACCTCCTGGTGGTGCTTAACCAGGTCGATACCATCGCGGAAAGGGACCGTGAACCGGTCAAGGCATCTTTAAATGCATTGCTTGCGGATGAGGGAATCGGGCAAGTGCCCATCGTTTTGGCCTCAGCACGTTCGGGAGAAGGCCTAGATGCCGTTCGCGAAAAATTTGCGGTAGCACTGAATAACAAGGTGCAGGCAACTAGGCGATTGCGTGCAGATGTGGATGGACTGTTGCGCTTGTTGGACGGTGAACTTGCGGTGCCCAAGGTCCATACCCCCGGGATTATGGAACAGAGTGAGCTTGAGGGCACTATTGCCAAGGCGCATGGAACGCACCGGATCGCTGATGCGGTCCAGACTTCGTATAAGCTGCGTGCTTCGACTAACACCGGGTGGCCACTGACTAGCTGGTTGACCAGGTTGCGTATTGACCCACTGAAACGAATGAATCTTGGCCGCGGAATTGAAAAGCCTGAAATTTCTCTCACGTCGCGTCCCGAACTATCAGTCGCAGAGAATGCTGCTGTAGACCAAGCAGTCGTGAAGTATCTGAACACGGCAACTGAAGATCTCTCGCCACGTTGGTCCCAGTCATTCAAGGACGGCATCCGTGAACAGCGAACAGAGCTGGCAAACGACATCGATATTGCTATCGCTAGTTGCACCCTTGGAGTTGAAAAAAAGTCGTGGTGGTGGCCGGTGACAGAATTTGTTCAGTGGCTTGGTGTCGTGGTGGCACTTGCAGGGGGATTGTGGCTTGGTGGAATTGCACTGGCCGCGTACTTCCAATTCAACCTTCCAGAGACTCCGCGTGTGGAAGGATTCGCGATTCCGACTCTGATGGTATTTGTGGGGGTACTGCTGGGCATAGTATTAGGAATCTTCGGTTCATTTATAAATAAAATGGTCGCTAGACTGAAGCGAAGGAAAGCACTAAAAAATCTTCAAAATTCAGTGGGTGAAGTTGTTCGGCGATTTATCGTAGATCCAACATCACACCATTTAGAGCAATACAACAGTTATGCGTCGCTGATTACCAGTGCGGCGAAGAAAGTCGAATAGCAGCCTTTGACTAATCAACAGACAGAGAAAAACTTGACCGTAGGCGACATTGGCGAACAGGGGATTCTTAATGAGATTCTTCCTTTGCTAGATGCCAAAGACGCCGGACTTGGTCCAGGGGATGACGCTGGAGCGCTTCGCGTGGCTGGTGGCGAAGTAGTGGTCTCCGTAGACACTATTGTCCAAGACCAGGATTTCCGTTTGGTTTGGCCCAGCGGTCACGAGCATAAAGCGTATGACATTGGCTGGAAGTCCATTGCTCAGAATGTTTCAGACATCAATGCCATGGGCGGTGTGCCAACCGGAGCAGTCGTTTCGCTATCCATGCCATCAGACGTTACTTTGTCATGGGCCAAAGAATTTGCCCGCGGAATCGCAGGAGCGATTACTTCGCTAGGCGCCGATCGCTTGGCGATTTTGGGCGGAGATTTAAGCAGGTCCTCGGAAATTTCGGTGACCACTACAGTTCTTGGTGAATGCGAACACGGTAAAGTCCTGCGCAATGGATCGAAGTCGGGGGACCTGGTTGCGGTTGCAGGAAGGCTAGGCTCCGCTGGTGCGGGCCTGGCCCTTCTGGATGCGCTTCACGATTCAACTAGCTGGAACCGTGCGGTGCTCCGTCTAGTTGAGGCACAGTGCAAGCCGGTACCACCTTTGGAGTCTGGTCCGCGTGCGGCACAAGCCGGGGCAAGCGCCATGATGGATATTTCAGACGGGCTGCTCAGGGATGCTGGAAGACTAGCAAAGGCTAGCCGAGTCAGTCTCGAATTAGACCGCCAGGCACTGGAAGTTTTTGCTCAGCGTCTGGAACCTGCTGCAACGCTCCTGAAGACAGACCCCATGGAGTGGGTGTTGCGCGGCGGAGAAGACTTCGGCCTGCTCGCAACTTTCCCGGCCGAGGCCGAACTTCCTGAAGAATTTACCGTTGTTGGAAAGGTCTTACGAACGGCTGGCCGACGGTCAACAATTCGCCTCGACGGAAAACAGCTGGATTACCGAAACGGTTTTGACCACTTCGGCTAGAGCTTGGCCGGGTCTTTAGCCTTCGGACTGAATGCGCAATAAATCTGACAGCTCCCGGCCCGCGTTCACTACCGATTCGTGATGAATCTTGCCTGGTTGGCGGGTCAAGCGCTCAATGGGCCCGGACATGGACAGCGCTGCGATCACGCGTCCGGACTGCCCCCGAATGGGGGCAGAGACCGAGGCAACTCCGGGTTCTCGTTCACCCAGTGACTGCGCCCAACCGCGGCGCCGCACCCCGGCCAAGATGGTCGGGGTAAAGCGCGCGTGATGCAGGCCATCAATCATGCGTTCATTGTCTTCCCAAGCCAAGAGAACCTGAGCCGCGGAGCCGGCTTTCATCGATAGCTGGGTACCCACAGGAATCGTGTCGCGCAACCCTACAGGCCGTTCGGCGCTGGCTATGCAAACACGGAAGTCTCCTTGTTTGCGGAATACCTGAGTACTCTCGCCGGTGAGATCCCGCAATTTCGTGAGTACCGGCCCCGCGGTGGTCACCAGTCTGTCTTCTCCCGCGGCGCTAGCGAGCTCTACAAGCCGTCCGCCGAGCTCGAAACGGCCGTGCATGTCGCGGCCCACCAGCCCATGATGAACCAACGATTGAGCGATACGGTGAACCGTGGGGCGGGAGATCTGGGTGACGTCCACCAGCTGCGAAAGGGTAGTCGGGCCATTTTCCAATGCGTTAAGAATGGCTGCTGCCTTATCGAGAACACCAACACCGCTACCTGTAGTCATAAAACCATTATTGCGTCTCAGTATTTGAGATTCAAGTCCAAATACTGGAAATGATGTTCTATGAAGTGTCAAAGTAAAGGTGTTGATAGTTCGTAGCTTGAGGAGTGTGTCGCATGTCCACCATGCAGTCGCCCCAGACCCTCGCAGAGAAGGTCTGGAATGCGCACGTAGTGCGCCATGGAGAAGGGGAAGGCGAAGCGCGCCAACCCGATTTGATCTACATTGACCTTCACCTGCTACACGAGGTCACCTCACCGCAAGCCTTCGAAGGCTTGCGTCTGGCGGGGCGCAAACTTCGCCGCCCAGATCTCACTATCGCGACCGAGGATCACAACACCCCGACCCTTGATATTGATAAGCCCATTGCAGATTTGACCAGCCGGACACAAATTTTCACCTTGCGTGATAACTGCAAGGAATTTGGCGTCCGCCTGCACTCGTTGGGTGACAAAGAGCAGGGCATTGTTCACGTAGTAGGTCCCCAGCTGGGTCTTACTCAGCCAGGTATGACCGTTGTCTGCGGTGACTCCCATACCTCAACCCATGGTGCCTTCGGTGCCCTGGCTTTTGGTATCGGCACCTCAGAGGTTGAACATGTCATGGCTACTCAGTCTTTGAGCCTGAAGCCTTTCAAGACGATGTCCATCAACGTCGAGGGAACGCTGAAGCCGGGCGTGACTGCAAAAGATATCATCTTGGCAGTTATTGCCAAGATTGGCACCGGCGGTGGACAGGGGTACGTGCTGGAATACCGCGGATCTGCGATTCGCGCATTGTCCATGGACGCCCGCATGACTATCTGCAATATGTCCATCGAGGCTGGCGCTCGCGCTGGCATGATTGCACCGGACGAAACGACCTTCGAATACGTCAAGGGCCGCCCACATGCACCTGAGGGTGATGATTGGGACGTTGCTGTTGACTACTGGAAGACCCTGCAAAGTGACGAGGGTGCACGCTTCGATAACGAAGTGTTCCTGAATGCTGATGAACTAGAACCATTCGTCACCTGGGGAACCAACCCCGGTCAGGGTGTCTCACTGTCATCCAACGTTCCGGTCCCCGAAGATTTTGAAGACGAAAATGACCGCAAGGCCTGCGAACGTGCATTGACCTATATGGGCTTGACCGGCGGAACTCCCATGAAGGAAATCCGTGTGGACACGGTGTTCTTAGGTTCTTGCACCAACTCACGAATGGAAGACCTGCGCGCGGCGGCCGAAATCGTGAAGGGCCGTGAAAAGGACCCGCAGATCCGCATGATCGTGGTGCCAGGCTCGGCCAGGGTTCGCCTCGAAGCAGAAGCCGAAGGACTGGACAAGATTTTCAAGGACTTCGGTGCCGAGTGGCGCTTCGCAGGTTGCTCCATGTGCCTGGGAATGAACCCAGACCAACTGGCTGAGGGGGAACGTTGCGCTTCTACCTCCAACCGAAACTTCGAAGGACGCCAGGGCAAGGGCGGGCGTACCCACCTGGTCTCGCCATTGGTAGCAGCAGCTACGGCTATTCGTGGCACTCTCGCTTCCCCTTCGGATATCGCCAACACTCCGGTCTCGGCCTAGGAAGGAACACCATCATGGAAAAAGTTGTTACCCACACCGGAATTGGTGTCCCGCTGCGTCAAAGCAACATCGATACCGACCAGATCATTCCTGCGGTTTATCTGAAGCGGATTACACGTACCGGCTTTGAAGATGCGCTGTTCGCCGGCTGGCGCCGGGATGAAAACTTCATCCTGAATACCGAGCCATATAACAAGGGCTCGGTCTTGGTCGCAGGTCCGGATTTTGGTACCGGCTCTTCGCGTGAGCACGCGGTTTGGGCCCTGAAGGATTATGGGTTCAAAGCTGTTATCTCAGCCAGATTTGCCGATATCTTCCGTGGAAACTCCGGTAAGCAGGGATTGGTTGCCGCCGAGGTTGCACAGAGTGACATTGAACTGATCTGGAAAGAACTCGAAAATAATCCAGGCACTGAAGTCACCGTAAATCTGGATGCGCGCACCGTGCAGTGCGGATCAATCGTGGCTCCGTTCCAGATTGATGACTACACCCGGTGGCGTCTGATGGAAGGCCTGGACGATATTGGACTGACGCTGAAGCAAGAAGCAGACATTACGTCCTTTGAAGCTAGCCGCCCAGCATTTAAACCTCAGACTTTGCCGGCAAGAACAGCTGACTAAGTTGACTGGCAGGCCTCGTTCGTACTCACCAGTAGGTGTATTCGAACGGGGCCTTCCTTTTTTATTGCAAACCACGGACTCACCATCTACAGCCCTTCCCTGAAAGCATCCTCACAATGTGTGCGCCACGGGCAGAACTGCTCCGAAGCGCACCGGCAATGACGGTATGCTTGCTTAGTCCTGCCTGTTTTATCGGCCTACCGGCCCTGGCAGGAGAAAACGACTACGCGATGAGGTTTATTCATACATGGGTAAGATTCTAACGGTCCATGGCGGTGTCCCTTTGAACGGCACCGTTCGAGTAGGCGGCGCTAAGAACCTGGTTCCAAAGGCCATGGTTGCGGCACTGCTCGGAAACTCTCCTTCGGTACTACGCAACGTTCCGGAGATCAAAGACGTCGCAGTCGTGCGTAGCCTTTTAGAGATCCATGGGGTTAAGGTTTCTCAGGACCCCGAGACCGGTGACCTCACCATGGATCCATCCGCCGCGAAGAGCGCCTCAAATCAGGCCATTGATGCTCACGCCGGCGACTCACGTATCCCTATTCTCTTCTGTGGACCACTGATCCACTCTCTGGGCGAAGCTTTCATCCCGGACCTCGGTGGTTGCCGAATTGGTGACCGTCCTATCGACTTCCATTTGGAAGTCCTGCGCGAATTCGGCGCCGTAGTGGATAAGGAAGCCGCTGGCATCCGTATCTCCGCTCCTCTGGGACTGACCGGTGCGAAACTTGAACTTCAATACCCAAGCGTTGGCACTACAGAGCAGGTTCTGCTCTCCGCGGTGCGCGCCAAGGGAGTCACCGAGGTGAGCAACGCGGCGATTGAGCCGGAAATCTTGGATCTGATCTCGTTGCTGCAGAAAATGGGTGCCATTATCTCGGTTCACCGTGACCGGGTGATCCGTATCCAGGGTGTTGACGAACTGCGTGGATATGACCACTACGCTTTGCCGGACCGGAACGAAGCTGCTTCCTGGGCCTCTGCGGCACTGGTTACCAAGGGCGATATCTTTGTTGAAGAAGCGCAGCAGCGTGACCTCACCGCCTTCCTTCACGTCTACCGCCAGATTGGTGGAGAGTTTGAAGTGAAGCAGAACGGTATTCGCTTCTACCACCCAGGTGGAGAGCTGAACCCGCTGATCCTTGAAACCGATGTGCACCCAGGGTTCATGACCGACTGGCAGCAGCCTCTTGTGGTCGCGCTGACGCAAGCTAGTGGTGTGTCTGTCATCCATGAAACCGTGTACGAAAACCGCTTTGGTTTCACCGACGCTTTGGTGCGCATGGGCGCTACCGTGCAGGTGCATACCGACTGCTTGGGGTCTACCCCATGCCGCTTCGGCCAGCGTAACTTTAAGCACTCAGCGGTAGTTCTCGGCCCAGCAAAGCTGAAGGGCGCAAACATTGACGTTCCTGATTTGCGTGGCGGATTCTCCCATATGATTGCCGCACTGGCCGCCGAAGGCACCAGCAAGGTTACTGGTATTGAGATTATCAACCGAGGCTACGAGCACTTCATGGAAAAGCTGACCGCACTAGGTGCAAACGTTGAACTGAGCAACTAGGGGAGCGTTAGTTCGTGACAGATAACTCAGTGCATCGGGAAACAGTCAAAAGTAAAACCGTCTTTGCAATTCTGGCCGGTGTAGTTCGTCCGGCTATGAATGCCTTGATTGGCAGGACCTGGCAAAACTTTGACAGGCTTCCTTCCGGCGGGTTTATTCTCTGCCCTAACCACCTGACCGAGATTGATCCTCTGGTGGTTGGTCATGCGATATATAGCAGCGGACGGTTACCGCGCTGGTTGACTAAGGATTCACTATTTAAGGTTCCCGTACTAGGGGCAGCGTTGCGCGCTACCGGACAGATTCCAGTGTCACGCAAATCCATGAGTGCCGCAGACTCTTTGGATGCTGCTAAAAAAGTCCTTGAAGCCGGTGGCGTGATCGTCATTTACCCCGAAGGCACACTAACGCGTGACCCGGATTTGTGGCCAATGGTGGGCCGTACCGGTGCCGCCCGCCTAGCCTTGCAAACCGGAGCTCCCGTGGTGCCGATGGCCCACTGGGGAGATCAGAAACTGTTTCCCCGGTACGCCAAAAAAATGTACCTATTTCCGCGCAAACACGTGACAGTTACGGTGGGGGAGCAGGTACAACTTGATGATCTGCGTACGGGACCGCGCACACGCACTGTGCTTCAAGAAGCAACCAGTCGGATCATGGCCTCCATTACCGAGCTACAGGCTGAACTGCGTGACGAGACACCTCCAGAAAATCTGTGGAACCCGAGTGAACATGGGCAAACAACTACGGGCAGAGATTTTGATGTCCCGAAACCGCCAAACGACTAAGTCTGATCACCTAGCGAAGGAAAAGCCTTGAGTAAGCCGCTACCACGTAAGATCGCCGTCATGGGTGCCGGAAGCTGGGGAACCACCTTTGCGAAGGTTCTGGCGGACGCAGTTTCTGACCAGAATATTCCGGTGCAGATCTGGGCCCGTCGAGAGGAAGCCGCTCGCGAAATCAACGAGCGGCACACAAACTCGCGTTACCTGCGAGACACAAAACTTCCGGCCAATGTTTCAGCTTCAGCAAATGTATCTGAGGTCCTAACGAGCGCAGACCTGGTGGTCTTGGCAATTCCTGCCCAGTCGTTACGTGAAGAACTTGCTAAATTCGTTCAGCACTTTGAACAAGACGTCGTCTTGTTGTCCTTGATGAAGGGCCTTGAACGCGGCACCGACTTGCGTATGAGTGAAGTCATGGCGGAGATCAGCGGTATTTCCGCTGATCGCATTGCAGTGCTGTCCGGTCCGAACTTGGCCATGGAAATTGCCCGTGAACAACCAACCGCTTCCGTTGTTGCATGCACCGACGGGCAGACGGCGCATTGGATAGCTCAATTGTGCTCCGCCCCATACTTCCGTCCATACACCAATGACGACGTACTCGGTGTTGAGCTGGGCGGAATCGTTAAGAATATCATCGCCTTGGCCGTAGGGATGTGTGATGGCATGGGTATGGGAGATAACACCAAATCCACCGTTATCACCCGCGGGCTGGCAGAAACCACCAGACTAGTCCTCGCCTTGGGTGGCCGGCTAGAGACCTTGTCAGGACTGTCGGGACTTGGAGACTTAGTAGCCACCTGCTCATCCTCCCTTTCTCGGAATAACACAGCGGGCCGGCTGCTCGGTCAGGGACTTTTCATTGAAGAAGTTAATGACCGTATGTCCCAAACTGCCGAAGGCATCAAATCAGCTCGTGCAGTCTTTGACCTGTCTCGAAGCCATAAGGTTGATATGCCAATCACCGAAGCGGTAGTCATGGTCTTGGAAGGTAGCTTGAGCGTAGAGAATATGGCCGAGCGTCTTCTGGCCCGAGAACTGAAATCTGAAGGAGAACTCCAAAAATGAGCGAACCAAAACCACGAGTCCTCTTACTCTTCGGCGGCCGTTCCTCTGAGCATTCAGTTTCATGTGTGACCGCAGCCGGAGTGATGCAGGAAATCGATAAAGATCGTTTTGAAGTCATTCCCGTGGGAATCACCCGCGCTGGGGCTTGGACACTAGTGGACCAAGACTCCTCGGACTGGACGCTGAGCTCCGGCTCCCTGCCTGAGATTTCAGTGGCAGACAAGCCCGTGCATCTGTCCAATGATGGTCAGCGTACGTGTCTTTTGCAGTATTCAGGATCCGAGATCACTGATTTAGGGCCTATTGATGTGGTCTTCCCATTGCTTCACGGTCCTTTCGGCGAAGATGGGTCGATCCAAGGGATGCTGGAAATGTCTGGCGTTTCCTATGTCGGTTCGGGCATCGCAGCTAGCGCCATGGGCATGGACAAGCATTTCATGAAGGTCGTCTTCGAGAATGCTGGATTTAACGTTGGCCCGTACCAGGTCATCACTAACAAACAGTGGCTCCGTAACAGCGTGGCCGCACTAGAGCGGTGCGCGGACTTGCAGTACCCGTTGTTCGTCAAGCCGGCTCGTGCAGGGTCTTCAGTTGGTATCACCAAAGTTGATGACCACACGCAGTTACAGGCAGCCATTGAGCTAGCTCGCGCGGAAGATCCTAAGGTCATCGTGGAGCAGGGGATCAGCGGGCGAGAAATCGAATGCGGTGTCCTAGAAGGCCATGGTTCACTGGAATCTCGTGCGTCCATGCCAGGGGAGATAGCGGTAGCTGGGAACGAACATACCTTCTACGATTTTGAGGCAAAATACGTTGATGGTGCAGCTGCGAAGCTCAGCTGCCCGGCTGTCCTCAGCGATGAGGCGACATCAACTATCCGCGAGTTGGCAGTGAAAGCATTTGATGCCATCGATGCTGAAGGATTATCTCGGGTTGATTTCTTCTACACCGCTGATGGTGAATGGATTATCAATGAGATCAATACCATGCCAGGGTTCACCCCCTCGAGTATGTATCCACAAATGTGGGCGAAGACGGGTATCGGCTACCGCGAACTGATCAATGAACTCATAGCGTTAGCCTGCGAACGAAAAATTGGTTTACGCTAAAGCAACTTAACTGATGCGGACCGTCAAAGATCTCAGATCTTTGACGGTCCGCATGTTTGAACTGCTTCGGTGTTTGCCTGGCTATATTGCCTTAGAGGTCTACATTCTTCTCTACGCTGACGCAAGCACCTTCTGCAGGAATGCGCGAGGCTGCCTGAGACAGCGAAGCGAGCACAGTACTAGACGGAATTACCTGCGGGTCTAAAACGACTTCGGTAGCTGGGGTGCGGCCGTAGGTGGTTAAGGTCCACACACCGTCCTCACCTTCGTGGGCAATCCAATCCACTTCGTTCACTGAGACGCAGGGATCAGTCGTTGGGCCGGGGACTTGAACCCCGCAGCGTAGTACGACCTGAGATGGGTCACCCCAGGCGGCAGTAGCCTGAGAGTTAGTACTGCGACGCTCAGCATCACCAATGAACTGCGGGAGAATCACCATCATCTCGGCACAGACTGGATTTCCTGCGTCACTTGCGGGCTCTACAGCTGCTAACGAAGCACACGCTGCAAGTGTGGGTGTGATCACCAAGGCGCCTACGGCTAAAGTAGCCGTACGCCTAATCTTTAGATTAAGTTTTGATGACTCTTGACTCTTATTACTGAAAACGGACACTTTAACAGCGTACCGTTCGTTTCTGAAAGATAAGATGTAAAAAGATGAAACTGTGAAAGGTAGCATATGTCCTTCGAAGAACAGCCCGTGCGTCCACGTGCGAAGAAAAAACGCACTGGGCGTGGAATCCTCATTGGCATTCTGGCGCTAGTAGTGATTGCTGGCCTCGTGGCCGGTGGGTACGTTTGGAATCTTGGTCGAACCTTCGACTCGAAGAGCGACAAGATTGCCGAGGCATTCCCTGCCGAAGAAACCCGCCCAGAGGTTAAAGAAGAATCTAAAGACGCAGTGAACATCCTGCTTCTGGGTAGTGATACCCGTGCCACTCGCGAGACGGACGAATCAAGCGAGGAGTTCGGAACCCTTCCAAACGGTGGCCGTTCGGACACCATGATGCTGGTACATATCCCAGAAGACCGTAAGGGCATGTACGTCACCTCGGTGATGCGTGACACCTGGTTAGATATTCCTGGTGTTGGAACTGCAAAGATCAACCGCGCATTTGCCAGTGGCGGCGTTCCCAAGGCCGTAGAAACCTTGGAAGGGCTCTTCGGCGTCCGTATCAACCACGTAGCCTCCGTAGACTTTGAAGGCTTCAAAGGTTTGACCGATGCTCTCGGAGGAGTGACGGTAAACAACCCGCAAGCCTTCCGCCAGTCGATTACCAACGGCATGTATTTCCCCGCCGGAGTGCAAACCCTAGACGGCGAACAAGCACTAGCCTTTGTGCGTGAGCGTAAGTCTTTCCCAGGTAGTGACTACGGGCGTGTGAAGAACCAGCAGCTCTTCGTCAAGGCGATGCTTGGACAAATTATGTCCAAAGACACCTTGACCAACCCGGGTAAACTTAACAACGTTGTCACTGAGATTGCGCCATTTATTGCCGTGGATGAAACATTGGATGCTTCCAAGGTTGCCAGCTACGCGGCGTCAATGATCAACGTGCGTCCAAGTGACATGACCTTCTTTACGTTGCCAAACAAGGGACCTGGACGTTCCGCAGACGGCCAGTCGATAGTGATACCTGACATGGAAACTATTGATAAGTTTGGTAAGGCGTTGCAGGAAGACAAAATGGAAGAGTTCGTGGCAACCACGGACCTGTCCAAATAACACTGAAAGACCCGATTTCCCATGACTCAAAAACTCGATACCTCCGTGCGCGCCATTCGTGAATGGTTGCAGCGGAGCGTGAAGAGTCTAGGAAATCATTCAGATAGGCTCAACGCCATCAATGTGTTTCCGGTCGCCGACGGGGATACAGGAACTAACCTATATCTCACCGCCCGAGCCGGACATGATGCCGTCAGCAAGCTGGAAAGTGACGACATCGGTGGGTTCTTAGAAGTTGCCGCCCGCGCGTCCATGGAGTCAGCGCGCGGCAACTCAGGAACTCTGCTGGCGGTGTTCCTCAGTGGGCTCTCAGAACCATGGCGGGGTCACGACCGATTGACCGCAAGCCTGCTTTCCAAGGGCCTTGAACGGGCTAAGGTCCGTTCTTGGTCTGCACTGAGTGAACCGGTCGAAGGTACCATGCTCTCGGTGATCAGTGCTGCAGCGTTGGCTGCCGGTTCAACTTTGGCCCATATTAAAACCGATGTGGAGAGCCGCGCAGCTCTGGATACGGTACTGCATCAGGTGGCCCAGGCCTCGCGGATGGCAGTTCGCGGTACCGAAAACGAATTACCTAGTCTTGAAAATGCTGGTGTAGTCGACGCTGGTGCTGTGGGCATGCTGGTGATCTTGGACGAGCTCTGCGCTGCAGTTCGTGGGACGGAAACCGACTTTGAATCTTATGAAGGGTTCAACGGATACCAAGTCCAAGATCCACATGTACATCTGATCCAAAATGATGCCCAGGGTGTTGAGGTCATGTGCACAATTACACTTGATGCGTTGGGAGCAGCCACGCTACGTGGACAACTGGATCGAGTGGGCGATTCGGTGATCATGTCGCCAGTCAATCCCACCGGAGAAGAAGTTTACCGCTGGAGGGTCCATGTGCACGTGGCCGAGGCGGACATGGCGTTAGAGCTTATCCGTCAGCAGGGGGAGCCGGTGAACATCAGCATCACCGATTTGTGTACTCATGATGGATGAGAACAAAGCGGTATCTCTGGAGCAGGCTGAACTGTCGCTAGTGCTCGGGGCCAAGAATGCCGGCGCATTAGAAAAAGCCTTTGGATACACCACCGTTGGTCAATTCCTCTGGCATTTTCCCCGGCGCTATGTCGATGTGGGGGAGCTGACTCCCATTGCAGAATTACCTTTCGACGAGCATGTTACCGTCGTGGCCCAAGTTACTAACGTAAGTCAGCGACAAATGCACTCACGTCGTGGCTTCATTTTTGAAGTAACAGTCAGTGACGAACTTGACCAGAATGGTCAAGAACTCAAGATGACTTTTTTCAACGGCTACCAAGCGCGTCAAGACTTGCAAGTCGGAACCATCGCGATGTTTAGTGGCAAGGTCGGCTGGTATCAGGACCACCTACAGCTGAGCCAACCCGATTACGCCATCTTAGACACGGTAGCCGAGGCTGATCCGCGGCCCATACCGATCTATCCGGCCTCGGCAAAAATGCCAAACAAGAAAATTCGAGACTTACTGTCACTGCTCATTGACGAAATGACAGAGGAACAACTCCCCGAATTTTTGCCAGAACAACTACTGGCAAAGCATCATTATCCACGTAGGGCCAAGGCCTACCTAGATAGGCACCACCCGCGTGAAATCAAGCATGCCTATGTTGCTCGCCAGCGTTTTGCCTTCGAAGAAGCCTTCATGCTGCAACTCTCCCTGGCAGAACGAAACCGTGCGGTAGGAAACCAGCCAGCCATCGCGCGCAAACCGGTCACGGGTGGGTTAGCTGAAAAGTTTGAGTCAAGACTGCCTTTTACACTCACTGAAGACCAGATAGAGGTTGGCAAAGAGATTTCCGCAGATCTGCTCAATGAGCATCCGATGCACCGTCTTCTTCAAGGTGAAGTCGGCTCGGGTAAAACCGTTGTCGCGTTGCGAGCTATTTTGCAGGTCATTGATTCCGGTGGACAAGCCGCCCTACTGGCCCCCACTGAAGTTCTTGCAGCCCAGCACTATTCCTCCATTAAGAAGATGCTGGGAGACTTGGCCGAACCAGGCTTATTTGGCGAAGGCGAAGGTACTGGGGTCGCACTTCTCACCGGGTCCGCTAAGACGGCACAGCGCCGTCAGGCGCTTCTAGGTATTGCTAGCGGGGAAACGGGCCTGATCATTGGAACGCATGCATTGTTAGGGGAGCATGTACGTTTCGCAGAGCTTGGTCTCGTAGTTATCGATGAGCAGCATCGATTCGGTGTGGAACAACGTGACGCACTGCGCGCTAAGGGTGAAGAAAACGTACCGCATACGTTGGTCATGACGGCCACACCCATTCCACGTACCGTAGCAATGACGGTCTTTGGAGACTTAGATACTTCAACGATTAAAAAGCTGCCAGCCGGGCGTGCCCCGATCTCAACGCATATTGTCCCAATGCAGTTGACCGGTTACCGTGACAGACTTTTCTCACGAATCCGTGAAGAAGTGACCAAGAGGCATCAGGTTTATGTGGTGTGCCCTCGAATTTCGGAGACAGCTGCGGAACAAGGAGTTTTGGTGGCAACCGCTGAGGACGGCGCCAACCAAACAATGAGCGTTGAAGCAATGTTCGAGTTGCTTTCCTCGATGCCGTCTTTTGATGGTGTGCGTCTGGAAGCCTTGCATTCACAACTTGATTCGCAAGATAAACAAGAAATCATGGATGAGTTTGCTGATGGGCAGATAGATGTGTTGGTCTCTACCACGGTGATTGAAGTTGGCGTGGATGTTCATAACGCAACGTTGATGGTGATCATGGATGCCGAAAGATTCGGCATCTCGCAGCTTCACCAGCTACGAGGGCGAGTGGGCCGTGGTGGTTTACCCGGTACTTGCTTACTCACCACGTGGTTGGACGCGGATCATCAATCAGTGAATAGGTTACGCACCATCGAATCAACCCTTGATGGTTTTGAATTAGCCGAAGCGGATCTAGCCGAACGCAAGGAAGGAAATATCCTTGGAGTGCAGCAATCTGGTAGCCGCTCAACGTTGCGAGAACTGAGTATTATCAAAGACCGGGGGCTCATTGAATCTGCGAGAGAAGACGTCCTGGCACTCATGGAAGATGGCGCCTGGGCTACAAAGTATCCTGAGCTCTTGGTTGTCGCCGAGTCATGGATAGATCAGTCCACCCGAGAATTTCTGAATAAGAACTAACGTTGACACTTCGAAAGTAGTAGCAAGACATGAGCCGTATTATCTCCGGAATTGCCGGGGGCACTAGCCTGAAATCAGTACCCGGAGACGCAACAAGACCGACTACCGACCGCGTCAAAGAGGCACTGTTTTCGCGTCTGGAAAGCTGGAACGTCATTTCTTCGGCACGCGTGTTGGACCTCTTTGCCGGTTCTGGCTCCCTAGGACTTGAAACCGCAAGCCGTGGAGCACGCCAGGTATTGCTCGTTGAACTAGCTCCTAAAGCGGTGAGCGTCTGTCAGCACAACGCCACCAAAATCAATGAGGCGCTGAAGAATGACGTCGTCTCGGTCCAACGGGGCAAAGTTGATACTGTTCTATCCAGCTTTTTCGACGAGGAGACTAATGCTCCAAAAAGGACCTTTGACCTAATTTTCATGGATCCTCCATATCCTCTGACTGATCAGGAACTCGCTGTCACCCTTGACAAAGTTTCTAGGATCTTGGCAGAGGATGCGACGGTGATTGTCGAGCGTTCAAGCCGTTCGCCTGAACCGATATGGCCCGCAAACATGGAAAAGATTGCCGAAAAAAAATACGGTGAAACACGGTTATGGTTTGCCGAACCGGTCCAGGGCTAAGGAGTGTTTGACCTCTGATGGGTAAGGACCGGCCGCTTCGCAAGCTGCAATAGTAGTCTGGTCGATTTGCATCTTTGACGCGGTAAGTATCAGGTTGCCAGGGAATTTGCGCGTAAACATTTCCGGGGTTGAACTTAGCAGGACGAACTCGAAGGCAGATTGTGCGGCTTGAACCTGGCGATCCGTAAACGCCAGTGGTGGGTCGTCACCAATATTTACGAAGAGCAAACCCGCAGGCGCGAGCGCCAGAGCCAGTTCTTCATAATATTCCGGTCTAGTCAGATGCTCTGGTGCTTCCGGGCCGCTGAAAATATCTAAGACGATTACGTCAAATTCTTTATCGAGCAGTTTTTCTTTCAAGACTGCTCGGGCATCAGCCACCAGCGTTTGCAAATCGCAATGTTCTGGCAAAGGCAAGTGCGTCAACACAAAATCAAGCAACTCACGTTCGATATCGACAGCCACATGTTTGCTCTCGGGATACCGTAGTGAGGCCCACCGCGCTAAGGTCAGTGCGCCTGCACCCAAATGCAAGAACTTAAGCGGCTCACGCTGCGGGCGCAACACGTCAAGGTGATTTGCAATTCTCGCGAGGTATTCGTAGAAGATCTTTTCTGGCTGGTCCAGATTAACGTGAGACTGTTCGGCGCCACCAATGGCCAAGATCATCGCTCCTGGAACTAGATCATCAGGATAGATGCTTGCGTGTTCTTGGATCCCACCAAGCCAGCGTTTCAGCGGTTTCACACTCATTTTGCCAATACCTTAGGAAGTAGTTGGAGTCTTTCTACCGCTTCACTGATGACCTCAGGTCGTTTGCAGAAAGCAAACCGCAGCAAGGACGAGTAGTCTTTCTGGTTTTCTTGGAGCGCGAACACGGACATGGGGATCGCGGCAACACCGATTCGCTCTGGCATCAATTTCGCCACGTCCACCGCATTTTCATTGCCCAGCCCCTGCAAATCTGCAACCAGAAAATACGTACCCTTGGGTCGAATCACTTGAATGCCAACGTCTTCAAGTCCTTGGGCAAGTTGATCACCCCGAGCGCCAAGGTCTGCGGCAAAACGTTCAAAGAATGTATCGGGTAGTTCCAAAGCCTGCGCTACGGCTGGCTGGAAGGCAGGACCAGAAGAGTATGAAAGGAACTGTTTGACTGTGCGCAGAGCCGTTATCAGCTCACGTGGCCCTGTTGCCCAACCAACTTTCCAACCAGTAAAGGAAAAGGACTTGCCTGCGGATGAAAGAGTAATGGTTCGCGCGAAGCCGCCGGGGCGGGTAGCGATGGGAATATGAGCAGAAGCGAAGGTGAGATGCTCGTAAACTTCGTCCGAAAGGATAATGCAATCGTGCTGGTGTGCAAGAGCAACGATTTCGTCTAAGACCTCAGTGTCAAAGATGGTCCCGGTAGGGTTATGCGGATTATTGACAATAATCATCCGAGTTTTACTCGTGACGGCTTGGCGAAGCTCATCAAGATCAGGTGCGAAGGTGGGAGCTCGCAATTTCACTACCTTGTGAGTTGCGTTAGCCAGTCCAATCATGGCGGCGTAGGAGTCGTAAAAGGGTTCAAAGGTGACTACCTCGTCGCCGGCCTCGACGAAGGCCAAAACTGCGGCAGCTATTGCTTCTGTTGCCCCTGTGGAGACAACCACCTGAGTGTCAGGGGCGATGTTCAATCCGTAAAATCGGTGTTGATGCTTTGCAATTGCATTCCGTAGCGCCGGAATTCCGCTGCCAGGAGCATATTGGTTGGCTCCGTCTTGGATAGCTTTGACCGCAAGCTCACGAATTTCTTGTGGACCTTCTGCATCTGGGAATCCCTGACCTAGGTTAATTGCCTGATGTTCGTTGGCTAGGCCGGTAATTTCTTCAAAGATAGTGACACCGGGTTCACCATTTGCTCCCAAGAGATTTGCGCTCTGAGCCGTTCGTCGCCAAGGGGTAGATTCAAAGGTCATAGCTCAATTATGCTTCGTGGCCTCTGGATGGTCTAAGCAAACACGCATGAATCGTTACATGACAGTTGTATCAAAATCACGTGTTATCAAAGGTTTGTTGATAGATTCTAGATATGCGCAGAGCTGTATGCCCAGGATCCTTTGATCCCCTTCACAATGGCCATGTTGAGATCATTGCCCGAGCGGCAAGTCTTTTTGATGAGGTCATTGTTGCTGTATCAACTAACTACTCAAAGAATTACCGGTTTTCCGAAGAGGAACGGGTTGCCATCGTCGAAGAAACCGTTGGAGGTCTTCGAGGGGTCTCAGCCATACCCATGGGGCAGGGTCTGCTTGCAGACTTCTGTAAGGAACAAGGTGCAGAGGCAATAGTCAAGGGACTGCGAAGCACAGTGGACTACGCCTATGAAATTCCTATGGCTACGATGAACCGTCATCTGACCGGGGTGGAGACAGTCTTTCTGCAGGCTGATACGAGATTTACTCATCTATCTTCGTCGCTGCTCAAAGAAGTGCAGTCATTAGGTGGGGATGTTAACGAGTACTTCCCACGCGCGGTCATTAAGAGACTGTCGAAAAAGTCTAGCTAGGTGTGATCTCGGCAGCTAATGCAAATATCATAATTATGTCATTTTAACGATTGGAACAAACTATGGCTCTCGGGTCGTCAATAACAAAGGCTGTTATTCCAGCAGCAGGGTTGGGAACTCGCTTTTTGCCTGCTACCAAAGCGATGCCGAAAGAGATGCTACCGGTTGTTGATAAGCCGGCCATCCAGTATGTCGTTGCGGAAGCAGTAGGGGCTGGGCTCGATGACGTTCTCATGATTACTGGACGTAGTAAGCGAGCACTCGAGGATCACTTTGATCGAGTTCCAGCGCTGGAAGCGACTTTGGAAGCCAAAGGCGATGACAAAAAGCTTCGTTCGGTTCAGGAAGCAACTGAACTGGGAAATATACACTATGTTCGTCAGAGTGACCCTCGTGGGCTAGGGCATGCGGTTCTTTGTGCTAAGCAACACGTCGGATATGAGCCATTTGCGGTTCTATTGGGCGATGACCTTATAGATTCACGCGACGAACTACTTTCAGTCATGATCTCCACGCAGCAGAAAACCGGCGGGTCTGTGATTGCGCTCATGGAAGTTGCGCCTGAACAGATTAGTGCGTACGGCTGTGCGGACGTTTCCGCGGTCGACGGTGAAGACTACGTCAAGGTTAACGCGCTCGTCGAGAAGCCAAGCGTTGAAGAAGCACCAAGTAATCTAGCGATTATCGGTCGATATTTGTTACATCCACAAGTCTTCGAGGTGTTGGAGCACACTGCCCCGGGTCGGGGCGGAGAAATTCAGCTAACTGACGCGCTTCAGGAACTGGCTACTGATATCGATAGCGAAGGCGGCGGAGTTCACGCGGTCATTTTCCGAGGGCGACGCTATGACACTGGCGACAAACTGAGCTACCTGCAGGCAAACGTGACGCTAGCTGTCGAGAACGAAGAGCTGGGCGAGGGTATGAAGAGCTGGCTCAAGACTTTCGTGGCAACTCTCTAAACCGAACAGTAAGGGGCTACTCAGGATAATCACATTTATCTTGAGTAGTCTTTTTCATTGCCACTGTAGCGAGCAAATACTTGCCACATGGGAAGACCATAGATTTTCTTTGAGAAGCTGCAGGAATGAATATCCCAAACCAGAGCGAAAGCTTCACCTCTCGTAGCGCCCGCTATGGGGTGGAGCGCAAGCGGAAACGACGCATGCGCGGTGTTTTGCTGTCTGTTGTTTCTCTCGTCGTTGTTGCTGCTTTGGGTGCTGGATTCTATGTCTTTAACCTTCAGCATAATTTCAATTCTAAATCCAACACCTTAGCCATCAACTACACCGAAGAGCAGCAGAGCCTGCGTCCGGTTAAAAACCCGGATGATGGATCGATGAACATTTTGATGCTGGGTGTTGATCATGCAGATGAGAATGAGGCAGAATCAGCGGCGCTAGATGGTGCTGTAAGTCAACGAAGTGACTCGATGATGCTGGTTCATATTCCAGAGGACCGAAAACAAATCTATGTCATGTCATTAGTGCGAGACATGTGGGTAGATGTTCCGGGCTATGGACAGCACAAGCTAAACGCCGCCGTAGAGCTTGGGGGAGTCCCATTACTGATGCAAACGGTAGAGGGCTTATTTGATACGAAAGTTGATCACGTGGCTATGATCGACTTCGCAGGATTCCGTGAACTTTCCACTGCCCTCGGCGGTGTGAAGGTGACTAATGAAATCCCCTTCACTGCAAACGACACCGACTACTTCTATCCTGAAGGCGAGATCACCCTCGAAGGCGACCGCGCCCTGCGCTTCGTGCGCGAACGTAAATCGTTCAGCGATGGCGACTACCAGCGAGTGAAAAACCAACGCACCTTCTTGATGGCCGCGGTTAACCAAATGTTGTCAAACGATACGCTCACTAATCCAACCAAGCTGTACAACATCGTTGACAAGGTCTCGCCGTATCTCACCTTTGACTCAGAATTTGATGCGGCAACGATGGTTGGGTTAGGCATGCAGCTGAAAAATGTTGACACTAAAAATTTAGAAATGTTCACTATGCCTACCGCGGGAAGTTCCACTAGCCCGGACGGGCAATCCATCGAACTAGCCAGCGAGTTGGCGATCTCGCAAATTTCCGAAGCTTTGCAAACGGATTCCATGGTCAAATACCTGGCGGAGAATCCACCGGAATAGACGCATGCAGGTGTGAGTGGGATTAATTGCACGTGAGCTCGGAGTCCGAAATCACGTGTAACCACCGCCCATAAACTAGACTTTGATCATCTGTGCTTACGAATTCAAGTAGTAGTTAGCATTCGACAAGAGGACATTTTCCACATGACAGTTGCGGAGGAGGCCGAAAAGTACGGCTTGCACCGAGTAGGGGCAAGACCGTCACTGGTCGATTACCTGAAGCAGACTTGGAACCGGCGCCAGTTTATCTATGAGTTAGCTAAGGCACGCGTTCAATCTGCGAATGAGCGAAACCGTCTCGGCATGGTTTGGGAGGTACTTAAACCAACCTTTCTGGCTTTGATGTATGGGTTCATCTTCGGTGTGTTGCAAGGTGGTCGCAGGCCTGAGGACTTTCCGGTATTTGTAGTCATCGGTGTATTCCTCCTACAATTTTTCACATCATCCATGTCAGGCGGGGCAAAATCGATCACGGGAAATAGCGCGTTAGTTCAGTCGCTGTCCTTCCCGCGCTTGGCGCTTCCCGTTGCTCAAGTAACTCAGAATTTCCTAACTCTCGTTCCCATGCTGGGTGTAATGTTCATTTACGCACTCATTTTGGGTACAAGCCCTAAATGGACTTGGTTTGTAATTATTCCCTTGGTGCTTCTGTTCAGCGTATTTAATATGGGTGTTGCACTGATATGCGCTCGTATTACTGTTCATGTTCGAGATTTCACTAATATTCTGCCTCTAATCGGTCGTGTCTTGTTCTATACCTCAGGCGTCTTGTTCAGTGTGGATAGAATTCTGAACAAGTGGCCATGGATGATTACTGTCTTTGATTATCACCCGCTGTACCAGACTTTAACCATCGCGCGAGCGATGATTATGGACAATAGTCCATACGAGCCACGTGCTTGGTTCGTCGTTGGAATATGGGCAATTGGCACCCTAGTATTTGGTCTCATCTATTTCTGGCAAGCTGAGGAGCGTTACGGCCGTGCGGATTAATTTCGATGACCTCATTAACCCGGAACTTCATCCCGAATATGAGCCTGAGCGTATTTTCTCTGACGATACATCGTTTATTGATGTCGTCCCCTCAGAGGAAATCAAGAATACAAGTCTTCATGTTGACGACACACGTCAGCCGGTGGTCATGGTCGATAACCTCCACGTGAAGTACCAAGTCTTTTCCAGCGGTAAAGCAGTCGGTGCCGCTGGAGCGCGTCGCTTGTTTCAAACCAATATGCGTGGTGCGCGGACTGTCCACGCGCTGAAGGGCATTTCGTTCGTAGCGTATGAGAATGAATCAATTGGTGTCATTGGCTCAAATGGCTCGGGTAAATCTACTTTATTGCGTGCAATTACTGGCTTGACCCCACCCACTTCCGGAAGTATCTTTGCGCGTTCTCGCCCAAGTTTGCTTGGTGTAGGAGCTGCATTGCTCCCTGCGTTGTCTGGAGACAAAAACATCACTCTTGGTGGACTTGCTCTCGGCTATAGCCGACAGGAGGTGGAGAAAATGCGTGAGGAAATTATTAAGTTTGCTGAGCTCGAAGAGTTCATAGACCTACCGATGCGTACTTACTCCTCAGGTATGAGCGCTCGCCTAAAATTTGCTATTGCGGCATCGAAGCAACACGACATTCTAATCGTCGATGAGGCACTGGCTGTTGGCGACGCGAAGTTCAAGAAGCGAAGTGAAGCCAAGATCCGGGAAATCCGCGAGAACGCGGGAACGATCTTTAACGTTTCGCACTCTATGAATTCAATCAAGGAGACCTGTAACCGCTGCATCTGGATCGAAAAAGGCGTGCAGAAAATGGACGGCGACCCGGATACCGTAATCAAGGCCTATCAAGCACATCTGAAGAAAAAGAAGTAAAGGGACGGATGACTGAATATCCAGGCGTCGCTTACGTAATGCCTGTGCTGAACGAAGCGGATTACCTCGAAGAGGCAGTCGCATCGATTCTCGCGCAGGATTATGAGGGCGACAAGGAACTGGTGCTTGCATTGGGTCCGAGCACGGATGAAACGACTCTTGTTGCCCAGCGTTTAGCAGCTCGTGATTCCCGTATTACCTTGGTGGACAATCCGCTGGGGCGAACCCCAATAGCATTGAATCTTGCCATCCGTAATTCAACTCATCCCATTGTGATCCGCGTCGACGCGCATAGTGAGCTTCCTACTTATTACACAAAACGCGGCATAGAGACGCTCAAACGCGTTGGTGCACATGATGTTGGCGGTCTGATGGATGCTCGTGGCCGCACGCCACTGCAACGAGCCATTGCCGCTGCATACCACTCGAAATTTGGTTTCGGTGGACCCGCCTATCATTCAGGTGCTCCCGAAGGTGAAGCCGAGTCGGCGTATTTAGGAATCTTCCGCCGTGAAGTCTTTGACGAAGTCGGATACTTTGACGAGAACATGTGGCGAGCACAAGACTGGGAGCTTTGCCTGAGGATACGACAGGCCGGCCACAAAGTTTGGTTTGATCCAGAGCTGAAGGTTGGCTATTACCCGCGTGACAACTTTCCTTCTCTGATGAAGCAGTCGTTCGCCTCTGGGACATGGCGTGGTGAAATCGCCCGGCGATTCCCCGAAGGGAAATCCCTGCGACATGACCTTCCACCGTTGCTTCTCGTGGGAGTTGGCACAGGACTTCTCTCAGCTGTTATTCAAGCCGTTGCCGCCAACGCACTTCCGAAACAAGTCAATATCCTGATGAAACTTAGTCAAGTAGTGCCGGTTCTTTACGCAGCTTGCTGCGTGTTTGCAGGGATAAGAGCCAAGGGAAAAGGTTTGAAAGAAAAGCTGCTTACGGCTGCAACGTTCCCCATGATTCACCTTCCGTGGGCTGCGGGTTACATAAAGGGTCGTGCAGTTGGAGCTGGCAGCACCTTGGACAAGGGACGAGTTAAATGAGCCACGAACGCCCATTGCGTCCCACATTGGAAGAACTTCGCGCGGTCTGCCAACCGCCTGAAGTTCGTGCTCGGAAAAATGCCGAGCATTGGACCGCGGAACTGTACCTTCGGCATATTTCGATCTACCTGACGGCAGTACTTGTACGAACTCGTATTTCGGCCAACGGCGTCACCGGGTTAATGATCCTTGCTGGTTGGTGCATGTCATTGGCACTACTGATCCCTGGAATATGGGGACCGATTCTCGCCGTGGTGCTTTCGCAGGTACAGCTCTACTTTGACTGTTCGGATGGTGAAGTAGCGCGGTGGAGAGGAACTCAGTCACCGCGCGGAATCTTCATCGACATGGTGGGTCACCATACGACTGAAGCATTGATTCCCATCGCCCTGGGATATCGCGTGTTCGTAGAGCTCTCTGCCAGTAACGCCAATGCATCTCAAGCCTGGCCAACCCTGTTTATGGGTGGATGCCTTGCGGTCCTCCTAGTACTAAACAGGTCTCAGTCCCTGATGGTGCATGCAGCCCGTGGGATGGCTGGGCTTGGAAAACTGCCGGATACCGCAGAAGCACGCTCCATCCCGGTTACATCGCTCGTCGGACGTTTACGTTCGCTGGCGCGATTTGCGCCGTTTCACCGGATGCTGCACGCGGTGGAACTCAGCCTCGTGATCCTGGCTTGCGCTGTCGTCTCGGCTCTCGTTGGAGAACCGGGAATTGCCGAAAAATGGATGATCTGGATTTTGCTTCCAGCTACGGTGCTAGTCAACGTAGGACATTTCATTGCAAACATGGCTTCTACTAGGCTCAAAGCTAATTAGTTTGAAGGGAGGAAGAAAATGACGACAGGTACTTTGCCGCGCATTGGCGTTGTTGTCCTGACGATGGGAAATCGCCCCATCGAATTGAAACGCGCATTAGAGTCTCTGCTGGCACAGAAGTGCGTTCAAATTGATGCCGTAGTTGTGGGCAACGGTTGGGACCCTGTGGACATTCCGGCGCCCATCAAGACACACTTCCTTCCTGAGAATATTGGTATTCCTGCAGGACGCAATGCAGGCGTGAGCCATGTGCAAGGCGAATTTCTTTGCTTCCTGGATGATGATTCTTGGTTCCTCGACGAAGATTTTTTGATGACCTCCGTTGAACGTTTCAAGCGGTACCCGAAAATGGGACTCTTACAGCCCCGAATTACGGATCCGAAATCCTTAGAAAATGATCCAACGCGGTGGATTCCACGTCTTAATAAACGTACTGCTGAAGAACCGAGCAAGGTCTTCCACGTGGGGGAGACATGTTTAGTCAGTCCCAGGGCACTTTTTGATGCGACTGGCGGGTGGGCCGCGGGATTCTGGTATGCCCATGAAGGAATCGAACTCGCTTGGCGCATTTGGGATACCGGGCATTATGTTTGGTACGCAGGGGACATGCGCATTGGTCATCCGGTCGTGGACCCCCGTCGTCACGATGAGTTTTACCGCCTGAACGCTCGCAACAGAGTTTGGCTTGCCCGAAGAAACCTACCAGCACCATTGTGCTGGATATATCCGACATCTTGGTTACTGGTGGAGTGCCTCAGAATGCGAAAAAATCGCTCTGCGGTTCGTCAGTATTTGGCTGGTTGGCGCGCTGGTTGGCGTGGTAGCCCATGGCATCGTGAGGCTCGGCCTAAACTGAAGTGGTCTACCGTGCTTAGAATGACTATGGCAGGACGACCACCAGTTCTTTAACCTGGGCGGCGGGCCACAGAGCCCACCACAATAACTATGCATCAGTAACATGACGTGGAGGTAAACATGGCTAAAACAGTTCTTACTTACGGTACGTTCGATTTGTTCCACATTGGACACCTGAACATTCTCAAGCGACTCAAGGAAAAAGGTGACCGCCTCGTAGTCGGCGTCTCTACCGATGAATTCAATGCGATCAAAGGCAAAAAGCCTATCGTGCCCTTCGCCCAACGACTAGAGATCGTTCAAGCCATCAAATACGTAGATCTGGCTATTCCGGAGGACAACTGGGAACAGAAGCGCCTTGATATCAAAAAATATGATGCAACGGTGTTCGGCATTGGCGAAGACTGGCAGGGTAAATTCGATGATCTGGGCGACGAAGTCGAAGTAGTGTACCTGCCCCGTACTGCAGGAGTTTCGACTACCGAGATGAAGCGCGTGCTGAGCGAATTTGATGAACGCCATGTCGAATCATTGAAAAACACCCTCGACGCGCTGAGCCAGATTGTCAAAGAACTCAGCTAGTTCCCATGCGTCAGTCTAGGCGCAGAGTAGATTAATTCCGCCCATCCGCGTCCTTCGAGCTTGTTCACCAAAGTGCTCTCATACTCGATGAAGCCTGCGACTTATATCGTCTTTAGGTATGAGATGTATGTACCTTGCTACTGCGTTGCAATTGACTGAAGACGACAGCCGAACCAATCACCGAAATTACAATGAGTTTCGCAGACGAACATTGGCAAAACCATAGAGTGCCAATGAGCATGATGCTGTGTCGACTTTCGAAAGCAGACTACCAGGCCATGTCGAGAGTAATTCGGATCCGTGACTCAGGGTGACGGCTTTGAGGTAACTTACTGCTGGATGGGAGGACCATATCAGTCCCCGGCCGCCAGCGAGTGCGCTCAAATTCCGTCGATGTTTCCGCAAATCTGGAGTTTTAACTCAGCTCCACGGTAGTACTAATATTCGGACCCCAGTTCTAAGGATCCAACGTGGGTCATCAAGTACTTGCGCAGAATATTCACGGTGAAGTCTCGGACTGATCTCTGGTCTTGCGGACGAATTATGTTGTACGGCTACGTAGAATATTGGCGTACGTCAAAGAATATCGAGGATAGGTTCGCAAGTGGATTTCGCAGGATGGAGAGGAAAAATAGGGCAGTTGCTGCCCCAACAACTTTTCCAGCAACTACTTAAATCCCGTGTCCATCTCGCACCCACGTCTGTTAGTAGCATCTTAAAATTACGCGAAGAGAATGAAAACGCTGTTCGTGCGATCGCAGACAGCACGGGCATTGAATATATGTGGGATGAAAATTCGTGCAGGTTTGTTATTGGACGCGAAGCTTGGAACCTACTGCAATCCGAACTTCGAGACAATGGTTTATTCTCGGCGCAATTGGCAGAGGCTGGCTCTTACTCGGCCACTGCATCTTGGTCTGTGAGCGCAACACCCTTGGAATCTGGTGTTCTTGGCGCCGGTGCGATTTGGAATGTATTTCCGAATGCCACTGACCCCATCCACGACGTGATGGATCACGTAGGTCCGGTAGACGCAGTCTATACGTGGGTTAATTCCGCGGATCCTTCGTGGCGTACAGACTACGAGCACGCGAAAGCAGAAGCAGATAGCAACTTGAACAGCAGTTCCACTGATCCCGGACGTTTTGTATCTCATGATGAACTGAAGTTCTCCCTTCGCTCCCTGGAACTCAATCTGCCATGGATCAACCACATTTATTTGGTCACTGCTGGGCAAGCCCCGTCATGGCTCGTAGAAGAACACCCGAAAATAACTATCGTTGATCATTCGGAAATTTTGGATGCAGCGTGCCTGCCAACCTTCAACTCGCACGCAATCGAAGCTCGGCTATCTTTCATTCCGGGGTTGTCAGAACGGTTCCTCTACATCAACGATGATGTGTTTTTTGGCCGGCCAGTCTCACCAAATGTATTTTATGGTCCTGCTGGGCAGGCGAAATTCTCGCTGTCGCGAGGACATTTTATGGATGCGGACGAGGTCGATCTGCCCGTCAACTCGGCCGCCAAAAACAACCAATCGTTGATGAGCTCCACGTATCACCGGACGACATCACGAAAGTTTAAGCATGTTGCGCATCCCCAATTGAGAAGCATCCACGAGCTGGCTTACAAGCAGTATCCGGAGGAACTTGCCCGGACCGTCGAACATCAATTTCGTCATCCAACGGATATCTCTTTACCGTCGTCGCTCGCGCATCAACTCGCAGCCCGCAGTGCTAAGGGCTACCCGACGGAGATAGACTACGCGTACCTCGATATAGGCGACAGCGACTTTGCTCTACAAGCACTCAGGCTAACCCGCGGCGTGCTTCCACAAATGTTTTGCCTGAACGAAATTCGTCAGGCCTCAGAGGTACAACAGCAGGAACGGGTAATCAAAAACTTGTTCCAGAGTATGTACCCATATAGATCTTCATTTGAAAAGTTGAATCTGGTTTAGAACCGAGTTCTCAAAGTTAGTGACGCACAAATTAAAGGAACACATCTCAGTGGCATTCAAGAAGCATTCCGCGCAGGCACTAGTACAGTCGCTAGTCAGTGATTTGCGAGATCAACGGCTAAAGCGGAAAACCTACCGCTACTACTCGGGCCACCACTCGTTAGCCGTGAAATCTCACGACGGTCGGCTAAACGTGGAAGCTGAACTGAACTATGTACCGAGCGCTGTCGCCGTACTTCATGGACGTCAAATCGTGTTTTCCGAACCTGTCATCTCGAAATCTCACGAGTCCGCAGACCGTTATCATGCCACGGCCAACATAGGGCTCGACCAGGTTTTAGACGCTTGGGAAGAGTATCGCGAACTTGCGACCTTGAACTCTGAGGATTTGGATGCAGAGGAAGACGGCGAAACCAAGTCCGAGATCGAAGAGGTCGAGGAGGAAGACGGGCTTCCTGCTGGAACCGTGAGGCTAGCATTTACTTTTGAATGCGAATTCACAGAGCTCCCAAGCGCTATCGCTTGGATCCAAGTTGAACCACATGGTGAACTACTGCGTCGAAAAGAAGTCAAAGCTCTAGTAGAAGAGGGCGAGCTCTCGCTAGAAGGTCCGGTGATTGCTCACCGGATTATGGGGCGCTTTGAAAAGACTGAACTTCTCGGCGCTGGCAGCTATCAAGCGGGCGAACGTAGCACCGGAGTGTATGTCAACAAGCGAGCCGAAATTTCGATTGGTATCAACCGTGAAGTTTCGCACTCATATCGTATTCGAACGGATAAGACCCAGGTTCACGCGGGTATCCTTTCTCTCGCCGGAGTCCTAGACACCCAAACCGACCGTCTGACCGGTGCACGATTGAGTGTTATTGGGCGCCGCACTAAGGTTGAGTTCGAAGCACCAGTTCAGCTGAAGCTTGACTCGGACCTCGCCGACCGCCGCTTCGGTAAGGCGACATACAAGTGGCAAGCCGATTTGGATTTCGCTGCGCAGGATTGGGAGGTATTTGACCGTGGCGACAATTACGACATCTACCTGATGCTCAGCCATGCGGGTAGCGACGAAGAACGGCGGATGCGTGTCACCAGGACACCATATATTGTCCGCTCCACTACGCAGGCCGGCGCCGTACACAAGGGAAGCCAAACACTTGCGATTTCCCCGTACTTCACTTTCAAAGCAAAATCGACGTCGCTGATTCTTGAGGTCTACGAGAAGGAAGCCTTCGCAGTGTTGGAAGATTCTCGTGCCAAGAGCTTCCCCATACTTGAGAGTGGAAGCCACCCAATCTGGATTGTTGGCGAGCTTTCCTATAAAGCGCAAGACAATGCGCTCCACCTATTCCGCTACCTTCGTGCCCAACGCCAAGATATCGATGCCTATTACGTCATCGATGAAAATTCCCCAGACTTGCGTAACTTTGATTCCATGGATCACGTTGTTTTCCACGGAAGTAAGGAACATTTCGAACTCGCAATACGTGCTTCGCGTTTTATTGGTACGCATCATGCCGACTACCTGTATCCAACACGGCATCAGAGTTTCTCTGCAAGGACTCGTGCAACTCGCGTATTCCTGCAGCACGGAGTTATGGGAACCAAGTGGATGGTGCCGAACTACGGCAAGAATTCGCCGGGCTTCACCACCGACTTATTCATGGTGTCTTCGGATCGAGAGAAACAATATATCGTTTCCGATTTCTTGTATTCACCGGAAGACGTCAAGGTCACCGGACTCTCGCGTTTTGACTCCCTGCTTGCAAACGACGTTCCAACGAACAAGAATATGCTGCTGATCATCCCTACCTGGAGGGATTGGCTGCAAAACGAGGAAGCTTTCCTCGAATCGGCGTACCTTCAGGAATGGAAGGGCCTGCTGTCTTCCCCAGAACTAGCGCAGATGGCAGCCAAGCATTCTTTGGAAGTAGTTTTCAGTCTGCACCCAAACATGCAGCACTTCCGTGAGCATTTCCAAGACACCCCCGCGCGATTAATCGTCCAGGGCGAAGTAGATGTCCAGGAACTCATCAAAACCGCTGCAGTCATGGTCACCGACTACTCATCCGTTGCGTTTGACTTCAGCTTCCTACACAAACCCGTGCATTACTTCCAATTTGACCGTGCAAGGTTCCTAGGGAAAAAGGGTTCTCACCTTGACCTAGATGCTGAACTTCCAGGTCGCATCGCATTCGACAGTGCCAGCCTGCTTACGGATCTTGCTGAGTCCATGGACCGTGGAAAGATCATGGAGCCGCGGTATGTTCAGCGCGCAGATGTTTTCATGTCGCACCGCGACCAGAACAACAGCCAGCGGGTGACCGAGGAAATTGAGAAAGCATCACTTCGTAAGCGTTCCCAGGACGGCTGGAAAGCAGAACTTCCCGAAAAACTGAAAAGTCGCTTCCGCAAGAACAAGCGGTACTACTCGGTGATGCGGGCCATGTTCAAGACCGTCTCGCGGACCCCGATGGATGAGAATCTCGTAGTCTTTGAATCGGGTTTGGGTAAGCAATATGGTGACTCACCGCGATACATTTACGAGGAGCTCGTACGCAGTGGTGATACTCGGAAGAAAGTTTGGATCTATTCAGGCGCGCACCGCTTCACCGACCCAAATACCATCACTATTCAGCGCCTGTCTCCGGAGTACTTCTGGTATTTGGCCAGGGCTAAGTTCTGGGTAACCAATCAGAGCTTCCCGCACTATTTGCGCCGGCGCAAGAACGGCATTTACCTGCAGACGTGGCACGGTACGCCGCTGAAGCATATGGCATTGGATATCGAAGAAATCCATGGTCGCGATGAAGGTTATGTGCAGCGGGTAGTCAATGCGACCAAACAATGGTCTCACCTGATTTCACCATCAAAGTACACCACCGACATCATGAAGTCGGCATACTCGTTCTCCGGAACTGCCACCGAGCTGGGTTATCCGCGCAATGATATCCTCATGGCTCCGGACGCCGAGGCGCGTGAAGTCTCTATACGTGAAGGATTGGGACTAGCGCCGGACGTTCGTACGGTGCTTTATGCTCCGACTTTCCGTGACGACGCTGGAAATGGGCGTGGACGCTTTAAGTTTGAGCTACCGATGGACCTTGAAGAGTTTGATCGCCGGTTTGGCGAGGACACCGTCTTGTTGCTGCGCATGCATGTACTGGTGTCTAACGCGATTAGCATTCCGGAGGAACTTAACGCACGGATATTGGACGTTTCTGGATACCCAGATATCCAGGAACTGTACCTCGCTACAGACGTGTTGATCACAGATTACTCGTCGGTGTTCTTTGACTATTCGTTGCTTCGTCGGCCTATCGTCTTCTACGCGTATGATCTGGAAAATTATCGCGACAACTTGCGTGGATTCTATCTTGATTACCAGAGCGAAATGCCTGGCCCGATTGTAGAAACCGAAGCGGAACTTTGGGATACCGTCGCCGATGCCCTTGAAGGTAAAAACATCGGGGGAGTGGAAAGAGAAGCATTCGTTAAACGGTTCGCACCACAAGATGATGGCTTTGCCTCGCGTCGGGTTGTGCAGAAGTTTTTCCCACAGAACAAGTAGCGTCAATGCTTAGCCCGGTAGTCCTTAGGACTACCGGGCTAACGCGCTCCTAGATACCAACACGGGAGTAATTACCAAGTCTGGTTGGCGTTATGAGGCAGAATCATCTGGTGGGCATTGAACCGCGGAATGATCGGTTTCGTGGAACCTCTTAGGTCGATGGTAAAAGGGTTAACGTGAACAGGTATAGTCTCCGGGTTGTCTTAGGAATTGGACGACGTCTCGAACGTCGCGGCAGGTATCGCCTCGCTGCAGTTTTCTATGAACGGGTACTGAAAGCCAAATTCCTGAAATCTGACGACGTCCGGTTCCGTTTAGGACTGTGCCAATATAAGTCAAAGAAGTACTCGTTAGCCATGTCCAACATGGAAATGGCGATTGCTCACCAGCCCCATCGTTATGGCTGGATTCAATCGTTGGCGTTGAACATGCAACGCATGAAAAAATTTGATCGTGCGCTGGAATTGTTTGCCGTTGCGTGCGCCGGACAGCCCCAGAATGTTCGTTGGCATCAGCGTTATGCCAAGTGCGCGGTAGCGGCGCGCAACAAAGACTTGGCCGGGAATATCCTTGAAACTTTGGTGACAAAGTACCCCCTAGATCCTGAGACTTCCGAAGCCCTCGCGAACCACCTGCTGGTTACCGGCCAACGCTGGCGAGAACTCGAAGTACGAATTAACTTTTCCGACGTTCATAGCCAAGACGCAAAGTGGATGTTCCTCTCAGGCCAAGCGGCACAATTCATGTCCCGCTTCGAACAAGCACGAGACTTCTACCAAGAAGCCACCTCCCTCGAAGCACAGCATTCAAAGGCCTGGTACGGGCTGGCGCGCGCTTACGAAGAACTGGGAGAACACGAAAGTTCCAGAGTCGCTGATGCCCAAGCTGTGCTCACCACTGGTAACGAGCGGATAATTAAGCTCGGCATTGGCCGGTTGCATGAGCGAGAAAGTGACTGGAACCGAGCCGAACGGTCCTATCGCCAGTCACTGAATGAATCCGGTGATCCAGAAATTCGGCAAGCGCTGAATTACCGCGCGGGAGAAGTGAACAGCAAGCTGTTCACTCTTGATACTGCTGCGAAGCATTTCGGTGAGTCGCGAGCGACGGCTACGAGTATTAAAGAACAAGTCATCTCGGCCTACGCGCAAGCACGTGCCTATGCGCGTGCGAAAGATTTTGCTAGTGCTGCCAATACCTACTCCACATTTGTCGAATTACTTCCTGAGCAGAGCCGGGTAGAAATTCCTGTAGCGCTTTACAGGTATGCGCACGCGTTACATCAGTTGGGTAGCTATGAACAAGCTACGAATATCTATTTGCGGGCCGCAGAGGCGTGGGGATACCTCACTGATGAGCTCAAAGTGCCGGCGGTTGCCGGTCCCCGCGCCGCAGAATGCATAGCACTAGCCCAAAGTGCCGAGAAGCGGGAGCAATGGCAGCAGGCCGCAAATGGCTACCGCGAGGCGTTGTGGCACACCTCAAGCACGCAGCGTATGTGGCAAGCCCGTGCCGGACAGGCACTCAGCAAAATTAGCGAGCCACAACTGGCCTGCGAGTATTTTGAGAACATGCTGCTTTTTAACGAAATCGCAGTCGCTGGAATCGGCAACGCGCTCAAGGGCGCGGGACGTCATCGTGGGGCACTGTTCATTCACGCGAGCGAACATTTGCCTTTGGATGAAAAGCTCGTAGTTTTTGAATCCTCACATGGTAGGAACGTTCATTGCCACCCTTTGGCTATCTTCCTGCAGATGCGCAACGATCCACGCTTTGCGGGTTTCCGCTACGCGTGGGTATATAACGACCATACGCAGACTCCGGCGCAACTAGCCGACTATCCAGACGTCGCAGTCATCAAACAGCATTCGGACGCTTACATACGATTACTCGGTACAGCGAAGTACCTCGTGAATAATGCAACGTTCCCAACCTATTATGCGCGTCGGGAGGGGCAACAGGTACTAAACACCTGGCATGGCACGCCGCTGAAGTTTATGGGCAAACTGGTTAAGGGCGCGGTGGGTGAGCACCGGAATGTGCAGCGCAATTTCCTGCAAACCACGCATATGATGGTGCCTAACGAACACACGTTGAAGACTCTCTCCATTGACCATGACTTGGATGGTATCTTCCCGGCCAAGGTGGCTCTGACTGGCAGCCCTCGAATTGACTCGATGGTTAATCTCAGCCAAGAACGAAAAGATGAGATTCTAAGCCTGCTTGGAATTGATGCGCAGAGTAATGAGCCAATCGTTCTTTTTGCTCCCACTTGGCGCGGTCAGCTCAACGACCGAAGCTACGATGTGAATTCGCTAGTCTCGGACGTTGCTCAGATGGCCAACGGTGAGCATCATATGTTGTTCCGTGCCCACCGTTTTGCCGAGCAGCTCATTGGTGATGCGGAGCTAAACGCAACCATCGTGCCCGCTTCTATCGATACCAATGAGCTACTGGCTGTAGTTGATGTGCTCATCACCGACTACTCCTCAATCTTCTACGACTTCTTACCAGCACGTAAACCAGTTCTTTTCTATACGCCCGACTTTGCGTCCTATGATGCCGAACGCGGTCTGTATTTTGACAGATCTACCTGGCCAGGCCCTGTCAGTGACAGCATTGACGAGTTGTTAAACGAATTGCACCTTGTACTGGATGCCCCCGCGGCTCAATTACATGAAAACTTCGCGGATAATGTCTCTGAATTCGCGCCCTTGGAAGATGGGGAGGCAAGTAAGCGCGTGATTGAATTCTTCTTCTTTGACGATGATTCACATGTGCTTGTTCCTGCATTGGACCAACGCACCAAATTGTTGTTCTATCAGGGCCCATTTAAGCCCAACGGCATTGCCACAGCATTTGTTAACTTGATTGGTGCACTAGATCCAAGCAAGTACTTGGTCACTGTGGCGGTAGACATGAATGCAACAGCCGCTGACCCGGCAGCACTTCAGATCCTCAACTCGCTACCGAGTCATGTGCAGGTGCTTCCGCGCGCGGGCGCCACGGCCATGTCGGCCGAGGAACGATGGGTTTCAGATTCGTATCATGCACAACGCGGATTTAGCTCGTCCGAGGCAGAAAAAATTCACCTCAACACCATGGCCAGAGAAATGCGTCGCAGTTTCGGAGCTGCCCATTTTGACGTCGCAATCAACTTTGAAGGCTACTCGCGGTTCTGGGCGGCACTTTTTGCTGCCGCTCACGGTCACGCAACGAAAACGTGCATTTACCTCCATAACGACATGGTGGGCGAGTGGCTCCTACGCTTTGGCAGCATGCCAGGACTCTTCGCCACCTACCCCCACTATGACCGTTTGGTTTCCGTCACGGATAGTGTTGGCGAAGTTAACGAACGCGAACTGGGTCAACGGTTTGATATCGACCCAGCTTCGTTTACCGTTTCTGAAAATCTGTTGGACCTCGTAAAACCTGTTCAATGGTCACAACTGTCTGAAACGGTGCATGAGTTCCCCGGCGAAGACCTAACCGTCTTCGCCAATATGGCACGTCTTTCCCCAGAAAAAGGACAAGCCAAATTGTTGCGCGCATTCGCGGAAGTTCATGCAGCTAATCCGAACACGCGCATGCTGCTTATCGGTGATGGTCCTCTGCGGATGAGCCTAGAAGAGCAGGTTATTGAACTGGGGCTCGATGGCAAAGTCGCGATAACCGGACTGTTGGCAAATCCGTTCCCCACACTGAAATCTGCAGACTGCTTTGTCTTCTCTTCCGACTACGAGGGCCAGGGCCTTGCCCTGATCGAGGCAATGATGCTTGGTCTTCCGGCGATTTCTACTGACGTCGTAGGTTCACACAGTGTGCTTGCTGGAGGCTACGGACAGTTAGTCGAGAACTCCGTTGCAGGGCTAAAAGAGGGAATGGAAAAGTATCTCGCAGGGTATCGAGCCGAGCGAGAATTTGATGCTACTAGCTATCAGAAACAGGCCTTGAAGCAGTTTGAATCACTTGTTAAACAGCCTGCCCATGTCTGGCAATAAAAAATTAGTTGTCTAGCAGATCCAGTGTCTCTGAAATGAATCTGGACATGCTGGCTCCTGGAGTGATGTCGCCGAAGTAACGCTCAATCAGGGCGTTACGTTCGGCGTCTTCCATTTCTAGCGCCTGATGAATTAGCTCTGCCGCATTCTCAGCCTGTACTGAATTCAGGCTGGGTAACTGCTCCAGCGCGGGTGAGTCCGCCACCACAGCTTCGGGTGACACCGGAGTAGTAATAAAAATAGGTTTGCCTGTGGCAAGGAAATCATAGGCAACAGCGGATATATCTGTAATACACGCGTCAGCCTTGGACCACTGCCAACCCCAATGCGCGGTGTCGTCAAAAAGCAACCGCCCTGCTGAACCGGGATTCGCCTCAGATAGTTTTTGCCGAATCCGGGCAACATCAGCACCGTATTCTTCTACGTTGACCCCGGAACGTGGGTGAGGGCGGAAGATTATGTTGAAGCCGCCGTCAGCAATCAGTGATTCAATAATTTTGACGCCGTGACTTGTTACCGAGCCATAATTCATCGAAGGGCGGTCACCCTCCCATGTAGGGGCATACAACACGGTGGGTAGCTTGGCATTCAATGAATAGGGAGCCAGATACTCTGTGTCTATCTGTGGACGCCCCACGAGACGGGTACGTGACGTGGCATCGTAGTTGCGCAAGTTCTTCGCTAGGCGATCCCGGGCCGCCTGACCAGCCCCAAAAACGTAGTCATAAGACTTCAGCTGATTCGACCACATATAGGCCTTTTCACTTTCGCCATGACAGATGAAAACATGATTCGGTTCGTTGAATCGGATCATCTGGAAGTTCTTGATGTTCTGGTTAACGTAAAACACGACATCGATACGTTGTGAATCAATGAGAGCTTCGACGTCACCGATTGTTGGTGCTAAATGTACCGGCAATGGACACTCTTCAGATAGCGCCAATGCTGTCCCGGGTTGGCGAGTAATCACGACTACCGGAACTGACTGTGCCAGCTGTTGCAACGGCGCGTACCACTGACGCAATTGATAAGCATTGACCATCTCGTCAGCAAAGTACAGGCCCACTCGGTAGCGTTGCTCGCCTTGTGGCAGGTGGAACAGGTGCTTAGCATAACGATTAACTTGACCGCGTTGTTGTTGCGCTTTGAGACGTTTTTTAGCGAAGTCAACTGCACTGGCCAAAACTGGTAAAGCACGCATAAGAACCCTTAGTGATGATGAAAGCTGAGTCAATCCTATGCGTGAGTTCTATTGTTTATCCAAAAGACATGCCCTAGTGCAGGGGTGTTCAACTTCCGCCTTCTGCTATCTGTGCGATAAAGTGTGTTCAGTGCAACAGTGAATCTTCGCGCGTGGAACGGTTTTCAGTTTGGGAACTGGGCTCCGCGCAAGCTAAGATGAAATGTCGGACTATGTTTAAGTAGGAGTCATCATTAGCGGTAAGCGTTCTGATCGATCGTCACACGGCGAACTCGATCGCAAGTCGCCATTGGTTATATCAGCCATGGAGCTCGGTCGTGCACCAGGATCCATGAGGACTCTCAACGAGCAAGTCCCGGCACCCGCAGATGTGGGTAACGCACTCATCGGTATTCGTGGAGGATCTGAGGTTTCCTTAGATCTTCGCCTTGAAGCTGTACACGAGGGCATTTTGGTATCCGGCATCGCCACGGTGGAAATCGCTGGCGAATGTGGACGGTGCCTTAATCCTATCGGGTTCAAGTACGGGGCTGATATTCAGGAACTCTTCTACTATGAAGATAGTGATGAATTCGAAGAAGATGATGATGTAGATCAGTATTGGGTTATCGGTGACCACATGGACATCGATCCGGTATTGCGGAACGCAGTGGGAACTGTCCTGCCGTTTCAGCCGGTATGCCGGGACGATTGTTTAGGACTTTGCAATGAATGCGGAGCCAACCTGAATGATGATCCTGAGCACCACCACGAGGTAGTTGATCCTCGTTGGGCAGCGCTTGCGCAGTTGTCCGAGGCCGCCACAGAAGATGTGGCAACAGACAAAACGTCAGACGAGAGAGAAGAGAAGTAGTCGTGGCTGTTCCAAAGCGGAAGATGTCCCGTGCGAATACTCGTGCCCGCCGTGCACAGTGGAAGGCTACCGCGCCGAGCTTGGTGAAAACCATGGAAAACGGTCGCGTTACCTACAGCCTGCCTCACCAGGCAAAGGTTGTCACTGACTCAGCAGGTACCGAGTTGTTCCTTGAATACAAGGGTCGCAAGGTAGCAGACGTCTAAGACATGTCTTCTAAAGAAGAACTTTTGAAGCGTCTCGGAATCAATTTAGATTCCGAGACGCTTCATCTTTCATTGACCCACCGTTCGTATTCCTACGAGAACGGTGGCATACCCACAAATGAGCGCCTGGAGTTCCTCGGCGACTCCATTCTGGGATTCTGCGTTGCGGAGCATCTTTATAACAGCTTCCCGGATCTGGCTGAAGGTGACCTCGCGAAGCGTCGCGCCGCAGTAGTCAGTACCCGCGCATTGGCCAGCATCGCCCGCGAGCTGGAAATCGGCAAACATATTCTTTTGGGGCGTGGCGAAAGCCAGTCCAATGGTGCAGATAAATCCTCCATCCTCGCCGACACCATGGAAGCGCTCATTGGCGCTGTCTACCTGTCCCACGGCATGGATGAAGCACGCCAGATGGTCATGCGCTTTATCGGACCGCTTCTTTCAGATCCTCGGTTGCTTGGCGCTGCCACCGACTGGAAAACCGTCATTCAAGAAGAAGTCGCTGCGACCAAAAATGGTGAAATGCGTTATGCGGTCAGCGGCTCAGGCCCAGACCACGCACGCTCCTACGTGGCCGAACTTCTTATTGGAGACAAGGTCTATGGCACCGGCACTGGTCCTTCTAAGAAGGAAGCCGAACAAGAAGCTGCACATAACACCTGGAATATGCTTCACCCCGGTGAAGACCTCCCGGCAAACTAAAGTTGCACCATGCCTGAACTACCTGAAGTTGAAGTTGTACGTGTTGGACTCGACAAGTGGGTTAGAGCCCGCTTGATCGAGTCTGTCCAGGTGCTTGACCCGCGTTCGGTTCGCCGGCACACCGATGGTGCTCAAGACTTTGAAGAAACGCTTACGGGCTGCACGCTGAGATCAGTAGTGCGTCGTGGCAAATTTCTCTGGATGGATCTCGAAGGGCTGCCAGAACCTACAGCACTCGTAGCTCATCTAGGGATGAGCGGACAGTTACTTGTCGAAGACCCTGACGCTGAGGATGAAAAGCACCTCAAGGTGCGTTTATCTCTTGCCGAGCGGTTTGATGCGCCGAGCGAACTTCGTTTTGTTGATCAGCGTATTTTCGGCGGGATGTTCCTCTCTCCGTTAGTTCTCACAACAGATGGATACCCCGGAGGTGCAGGTAGTAGTCAGCTGTTGATCGCACAGGGTGCCGCACACATCGCGCGCGACGTCTTGGACCCACATAGAGACCCCAACGATTTGTACTTGGCGTTACGTAAGCGCTCCACAGATCTGAAACGTGCCATCCTTGACCAGGGAATTATTTCCGGCGTGGGGAACATCTACGCTGACGAGGCCTTGTGGCAGGCAGGACTTTCTGGACTGCGAAATACAGCAACTATGCGACGTCCAGAGGTCACCCGACTGGACGAGGCACTAGTCGATGTGATGACCCGGGCGCTGGATGCGGGTGGAACAAGCTTTGACTCGTTATATGTCAACGTCAACGGCGCCAGTGGTTACTTTTCGCGGTCGCTTAATGCTTACGGCCGCGAAGGCAAGACATGCCTTCGTTGCGCGGATAATGGCCGTGAATCGCTGATCCGCCGTGACCCATTTATGGGACGTTCATCTTACACTTGCCCGGTGTGTCAGCCACGGCCTCGGCGTAGCAAACGTTAAACTACTTTCAATTTAGAATCGCCTTTTAAACTTCTCTACTCTCATGGTGCGTAGCGGAGCTTTCGTTTGGCCTCGAAGCCAGGCAGTTTATGAGATGTCGGAGAGAGATGGGTGTTCACTATGAAATTTGGAATCCTACAGTGACGATCCCCTCCCACGCCGAAGCTTTTGGAATCTGCCCACAAAATTCTGAAACCTTGTCGACAAGTGTCTTTGCATCTGAAGCTGAGCGACCGGCAACGAATAGTTCGAGCGACCCGTCATCCCGGCTTATGATTTTCCCAGAAATTCCTCGAGTTCGAGCCATCTTCTTTACGATTCTACCTGTGTAAGGTCGTAGCTGAACTGCTCCTTCAATTGCTTCGAAGAGAAACCTCTGGCGAAATGGAAATGCTTCTAGCGGTAAATGGGGAAGTGTAACCTTTGAGGCCAAACCTTCTGCAAAAATATCGCGGACCGCTGAGGGATTAAAACGTATGGTCTTGAACCCATCTTCGGAGGGGCGGGATGAGTCTGGAAAAAATGAATCGAGAATGGCCTTTGGCGCGTCTCGGCCCGTTCCAATTGAGGGATACATATTCACTCCGATCTGTGGACGCGAATTAATCTCAATGATTACATAGTTTTCTTCGTCAGAAGCATCGTAAAGGACGTCAACGCCGGCGATATAGATATTGGGAAGAACACGCACGGCGGATATCGCAGCCTCCTTGATATTTTCCGGGATAGTATCTGTTACGTCCTGAACATCACCACCGGCTGAGGCATTTGCGACCCTGCGCAGCGTTACTTTTCGTTTATTCGGAGGAATGCTTTCAACCGTCAATCCTTGGTCTGTTAAACATTTACGGACCTCATAATCGATTTTGATTAACCCAGATTCCAAGAACGGATTCCTGATTCGGCGGTCATTTTTGGCAGAGATAAGCTCTGCGACCGTCGACTTACCGTCTCCGATAACGTTAGCTGGGATACGTTTCACGGCACCAACAACCCGATTGCCTACTACGAGTAATCGGTAGTCATCTCCTGTGTGATGACGCTCAATAAGGATCGATTTCTGTTTCTGCTTAACAGTCAGTTCTTGAAAAGCATCGAAAAGCTCTTCCGAATCCTTGATGCCAGAGAACACACCTCGGCCCATTGAGCCTTGATTAGGCTTCAACACCAAGGGATATCCAATTTCGGAAGCAATGACGCGAAGCTGATCATGGGTTATATTCGTCACTTCAAGGAGTTTGCTAGTTGGCGACGGTATTCCGTGACTTGCAAGTATCGCATTAGTCTCGGCTTTTCTATCAAGACGCAGATAATCTTCGCGTGTCGTATGAGAGTCAGGCCTTGAGAAGTTGAATTTAACATTTTTTTCGCTATTTGAAACTGTGTATAAGTGGAGGTCGGCAGCAGTGAAAGTTACCTCGAGCCCGCGCCGCCAAGCTTCTAAAGCAATAGCGAAACTTGAGAGGCCGCTGCTGCCCAATCTTCGCCCCATCAACCGCGACGGAAAGTGATCGGGCCAAGAAACTGCCATAGTTTTCTCCTTCAATGCACAACGAGCTGATTAGCATTAGTACTACCTGTGATTATTTCATAAAAGATCATCTGCTTACTGTAACTTGGCAGTTCGCGCCGAAATGTCTCTACATCTCTTTAAATGTAGGAGAAGTTCAGACACTGCCAAATCATCTAGGAAACAGAGACGAATCTATTAATTTGCTTTGTTATTGAGGCGGAACCTCTGGTTGGTTCCCTTTGAGTAGCCCAGAGCTATGCAATAGCTAACTTTTTCTCTAAAAGCGAGCCATCCCAAAATCGGGATGGCGTCATTCCATCTAAGGAGCCATGGGGATGTTCCTGATTGTAAATGTCTTTCTATTCTTCAGCCAATTATTTCGTTTCCACCATGATACCCCCGGATCTATTCACGCCGGAAGTGCGCATTAAACGACTCAATAAAAACCGTTCGTCCTTGGCGACCTTGGATCGATAAACGCAACCCGCACCCCAACAGTGTTGCACTAATCCACCAGCGCGCCGGCAGTGAATGCAGGCCCGTTATCAGCACCACCGTACGAACGTCGTCTGGATCCCAGTTTCAGCAATGATCCCCTCTAAGACTGCCATCATGTCCTTAGCCATGAAAGACCGGCGAGGAACGACCGCCAACGCGGTACTTATTACTCATCAATGACGTTGAAGAACCGGATATAACGACCGCAAGAGGTGACATCCGACTGAAAGTCGAAGCTGAGCACATCCATCGGATACTTTGCGGTCAAACGCTTTTGCTCCCCGGCTCCAGAGCCGGTGCGCCGCTTCTTTCGACGTCACGGCTTACAGACCAGACCTTCCCCGCGCCGCAACCGTCGAACACGCTCGCTGTTCAAGACGGTGTCTTTCCTTCGTTCGGTGGTCAGCTGGTGCCAACGGGACTTGCGCCACCCCATGTCGGGGGCTTGGACGCGACGACCCTCAGATCTGCTCTAAGCCGCGCTTCGTCAAAGCTCATCGGTAATTTTTTCTTACGTAGTGCAGACTGGTTCTGGCCCAGAACTTGGCAAGCGAAGCTTTCGGACGCCCCCGTAGTTTTCCATCGCCAGCCGTACGGCATGACGGCGCGGTTCGGGGCTTAGAATTTTCCCTTGGCCACCTCGGTCAGGATTTCGTTGGCTAGCATCTGATCAGCTAGGAGCTTCTTCAGGCGGGCATTTTCCTTTTCGAGTTCTTTGGTGCGTTTTCTGGCTTCGGAGTTTTTCTTGGATACACACAAGTTGAGCCAGCGGTACTAAGTAGCTTCAGTGATCTGCAGTTCCTTGAAGACCTCGATCATCGGGTGGCCTTCGTTGAGTATCTTTTGCACTTGGCGGACTTTAGCGATGTCCTGGTCTGGCGTGTGTCTGCGTGCCTTTTGTTACTGTGATTCCTCCCGTGTCCATTGAAGAACACGAATACTCACAAGGCCACTGGTGGACTACTGTTCGGGGACCCAAACACTACGGCAGACCGCCAAGGACATTCGCGCGGCCGTCGAGCGGCTCACTCGCGTCATCTTGCGCGAAAAGGCTCAATAGCAAGCCTAGAGTCAGAAAGCTAGTAGATGGTGCTGAAAGCAAAATGGAACTGCTCCTAACCGCCGGAATGTAACGGCGGTCAGGAGCAGCAGAGGGTATTCATATTAGCCGATGATGTCTGCTAGAAGCACATCTAGTGTATTCGCCTTCGCGAATTCCGAGTTCGCAAAAGACTTTGCCTCGGCACCAGCAACTTGGAATGTCGTGCCGTCCGTGGTCTTAGCCACGACTCTTCGCGCCATTTCATTTACGCCATTACAAAGCCACGCGGTCGGGTAAATCTGGTCTGCCCCGGGCCATGCCAAACTAACTGGGACTGCGCCAGAAGCGGCACCGTCGGCGAGGGTGTAGTGAAAGGACTCAAAGTCGCTTACCGAAAGCGCAACGCCGATCTTCTGGTACCAACCGTTCATATCATCCCCGTGCTCATCAAAGGTGACGCCCCCCTTGAGCAGTGGGTCGTTCTCGATCCGCGAATACTGCGCCTCGTAGTAGGCCATTTCGTGGGTGCGTGCAGCCATCCACGGGTAATCTTCCGGCCGACGCCCCTTGATGTATAAGTGGTATCGGTCATCCTGGGATCGCAGTTTGGACATCAGGTCCAATGCAACATCAAGTCGCTTGTGTTCCGGAACTATGCCGACCAATCCCAGATTAAATCTTGCGTCTGGATGCTTGGAACGGTCGAGCCCTTGAACATCCACCGTATTAAAAACTACCTTTGTCAATTCTTCTGGGATCCCAAATTTTGCATTTGCCGTCCGCTGCAGGAACTCGCCAACAAAAATGAGTTCATCGACATTGCCGAAATCCGCTTCAGCTGGATATTTGGTGATGATTTCCTGGAAGTGGAACCTGGAGACCAGTCTTTGACCGGGTAGCTTATTTTTTGAATACCAAGCAAGGTTGCCCAGAGACCATTCGCAGAAAATAACATCGGCATCCAACAACAATTGCCGGCTCAAGTTTTCGTCGTGTTGGGCATGGCCTGCCCATTTGTCGATAGTCACAGTATGTCCGGCTGCTTTAAGACCCTCGATGATCTGCCCTGCAAACTTCAGGTCATGTCCGGCAATTAGGACGTTACGTGGCTCATTATCCTCCATGGCCAAGTCACTGGGGAGTGCTGTTTCAACAATTTCACGATGTGGTAGACGGTAAAGGGCGACGGCCGATGAGGGTGCTGCTCCACTTCGGTGCATACCGGGGGTCGTTTCCGAACCACTCGTCAGAGCCCAGAGCGATGTCTGTTGGGCAGAAACATCGGCCTCCCGAAGTTCAGCAGCGTCGGCACCCGTATATAGGAGCGCAGTCACCAGATCCTCGGCAACCATCGGATCGTTCAAAAATTCCTCGATATCCGCGACGAACGTATCGGTGTCCGTTGGGATAGTGTCAACCACCGATATGCCGTGCTTATCCAGTATCGCGACGGTTTCAGATGTTGGACGCTTCATGGCAAGGACTGCGTTGGCGATATGGGACTGTCGCGTAATGAGTTCCGCAGTCTGTGAGTCAAGGTTTTCAACCTTTAGCACGTATTTTGGCAAGGCCGGTACCGTCACCGGAATCCCAGCTGTGCGTAGAAGATAGGCCAAACGGTGTACCGAAAGGTGTGAGCGGTAGATGGTACGCATTGCATCCCATGCTGCTTCGAGACGAGCGTATTCATCGTTCATCCAGAGCTTCAGCTTTGCAACCGTATCTTTTTCGCCGAATGAGGAAGTGATTGCTGTACCGAATAGACCACCGATCTGGAGACCGGGACCGGAGATGCATGGCGTTCCACAACCTGCCAACTCGAAGACTCGGCGAGAAAACATAGTGGGGGAGTCAGACACCGAATTCACATTGATGTGTGCAGTGTGGTTCTTGTATGCCTTGAGCATTTCAGCGTAGGGCAACCCCCCCTGCACAAACTCTTGTAGATGTGCGGGGAACTTGTAAGGGGACTCGGGATTATCGAACTGGCGGTCGTAGATTTTCAAGCCGTGAGGGATGGCTGCATCGAGCAGGGTCACGAGTTCCTTTGATCGCTTGGCGAATCGCTCGCCATAGTACGAGCCTCCGTAAGCGATGGAATGTTCGCGAACATCTCCTGTTGGCAATGGATTGTGGATGGAGGGCTGTGCCCAGAATGGCAGGGAAGCCAAGGTCTTCAGATGTGTCCCACGCTGGGCCCAGTAGTCCTTCAGACAATTGGCATCAGTAGTAAACACATGGTCAAAGTACTTTGCAGTCTTACGGAATCTATTGAAATGAACGGGATCTTCCTTATTCCAGAAGATAGTGGGGATTCCCTGTGTACGGCAGTATGCCAAAAGTTCGCGTAGATCCGTGCATTCTTCATCTTCGTAATAACCGATTTTTCGGTTCCACGTTCCGTTGTTTCCGTCCCAAGCGGATTCAACGAGAAGAACGTCAATCGGTTGACCGGTGAAAACGGCTTTCCAATCGTCGGGGGTAGGCAGGACGATATCGAGGTCGCCCTGCATGCTGGTCCGGGTGAATTCGTCTGAGATCAGCGCGATAGTGAGATCCGAAAGGGGCCTGTCTGCTTCAGAAGCCGTAGGTAAATCGATGCTACTGAGTCCGTTGAGCTGATCTTCTGCAATTTTTTCCCAAGAACGGTTTTTCCGGATCCACTGCCGTGCAACGCGCCCCATTTGTTCACGAAGAGAACGGTCACTCGCCAGCAATGTAGCCGCACGTACAAAGTCTGCTTGTTCGCCGGCGTTGAACAGCAGGCCACGCGTTGCATCCAAACCGATCAGGTCGGCCAGCGGTGCCACGTTTGAGCCGATGACAGGTTTGCCGGCAGACATTGCTTCAAGTGGTTTCAATGGAGAAACCATCTCTGTGACGACGGAGCTTACACGAGGGCACACGACTACATCGAAAATTTCGATGTATCGGGGCACATCTTTAGAAGGTACCCTACCCACGAACGTAACGAACTTATGGGCTCCGATTTCACTTGCAAGTGTTTTTAAGCTTGCTAGAGCAGGCCCATCTCCGACGAGCACAAATTTGGCGGGAACACCATTGGCATTCAAGTCCACCATGGCGCGGATGACCAAATCGAGTCCTTCGTATGCCAACACCGAACCGGCGTACCCGAGCGTCAGGCCGTCCTGCAAACGGTGTTTGGCAGCCAGCGCAGCGTCGGGACGTGCCGGGGCGAACTCATAGATGTCAGCCGCATTCGGTAACAAACTAATTTTGTGTTCGTCAACGCCTCGTCGGATCAGCTCGTCCCGTACCTGGCTGGTAATTGCGAAGACATGATCGGCTTCGGTGGCGACCAAGGTTTCCAGCTGGACAGCTAGGGAATAACGGTCGCTTTGGTTGTAGTCTTCAGTTCCTGAGGCTTCGGTTACTTCCCACAAGCCACGTACCTCGTAGGCAAACGGGACGCCTAAACGGCGGGCGGCGATCAGGGCGGGCAGCGCTGTGACGTGGTTCGAGGCCGCGACAATCCGGGAAGGGCGATTGATTATCGCTTCACGGGCGTAGACATCCGCTGCTTCATGAATGAATTCATCGAGGGCTAGACGGGACCATGAAGTGCCAGGGTTGTATACGGTCTTTATACCGCCGAAATTAGATTCGAAACGTGACTTTTTATTGGGTTTTTTATTTGTCTTCGCATCCCATGGATATCCGGGTCTAGCTGCTACGACGACATCGCTGTGTTGCGCCACCAATGCCTTGGTGAGACCAGACGTGCGCGTTGAGTAACCATTACTGTTATATTCCCCGGTGCTGTGGGCACAATACATAAGCCTTCCCGGCTGGGGAACATAACCAAGTCCAGTTGCACGGCTTGGGATTGAAATCGAGGAATTTAGGAGTCGTGCTGCTCCGGCCACTTGTTCTAGAAGAACCGAATCAGATGGATTCGGTGTATAAGAATCGGGCAACGAGGCAATCAGTTCCACGGCGTGATGGATGTGCCCATTCTTGCGGTAGGCCTTGGCAATTTCCGTAATTGGCGAAAGCTCAGAAGTTACAGGCTTGTTGGATACCGGATGAAGTGGCTGATTTGTGGCTGTCGTCGTAGTTGTGAGTTCGAGGGGTTGATTCGATTTACTTGATCCGGAAAATTTCTTCATCGGTGTTGTCACCGCGCGCGCCAAACGCACAACCGGATGAGACTTGAGTTTGTCGTAGGCCGTTTTGAACCGGTTGGCTCGTTCGGTTTCCTTGGCTAAACGTTTTTCCAAAGAGATGCGTGCCAGGTACTCGTTTCTCCGACCCGCAGTCTGTTGCTCCAGTTGTTTTGACAACTTTGTTACTTGATCAGTGAGTTCATTCCGGCGTTTTTGGAGCGCATACGTCTCGGACTTGAGCTGAACAATGCTTTGTTCAGACGATGCGACTTGCCGTGACATCTTCCGCAACCTGCGGGCGACATCACTCGAATTCAAGCTCGTGGATTCCGCTATTTGAGGTGTTGCAGAGTTCGGACGTGATTGCGGAGACGGATTTGATTTTGGCTCGCTAACCATGCGTAATTCTTTTCCTCCAGTAAATGTGAGTGTGCAGTTATCTCCATCTTAACAGGGAGGTAGCTCCGCGTGCTTAACACCGCGATTCTGAGCGACAGTAAGATTAGGGAATCTTGGAGTGCGTCGTATCCAAGAGCGCATACACTGCTATGTTCAAAGCCGGTGTAGAGAATCTGATCCCGTCTATTAAGATCCTAGATACTTATAGACCGCTGCGGTCCTAGACGTTGCCTGAGGAACCTTGAAACCCAAGTTTCATATCTGGCTTGACTGAATTGTTCTCCATGTAGCAGTGAAACGAGAGATATGACGTCTGCAGAATAACTCGATATGATTTGCGAGTGTCGAAGCGCAAGGAACTTCGGAAAGTTTGATTAACAAGGCATGGAAGTCAGTATCCTGTCAAAGGAACGGGGCCCTGTAGCATAGCACTAGAGCAATGCACAACAATATTGATGCTTACAAGTATCAGAGAACAAGAAACTTACAAGTATACAGTGAACAAGAAAATCATACACGTTCGGGAATGATGAAGAATTTTTTCGTATATGGCGGTTGCGTATCACGTGACACGTTCGAGTTAATTAAAGAAGAGAACACACTGGTCCACTATGTAGCTAGGCAATCACTCATTAGTTCTACTTCCAAGCCTGAAAAGCGACTGCCTGTAGCTTCGCTACCGGCAGACTTCAGCTCCCGGATGGTTAAAGGAGACATAGAGTCGTCCCTTTTTCCTAAAATTGCCCAATACGCTAATAAAACCGACGTTCTAATTTTTGATATTTTGAGTGAGCGGCTAGGGGTGCGGAAATTTTCAAGTCAA
>NZ_NRGT01000054.1:0-22928 GCF_002332285.1 Glutamicibacter sp. BW77
TTGTCCCGGCCCGCGGCCTTTAGCTGATGGAACCGGACTACGAGTCCTGCAGAACCATGGCCTCGGAGCGCAGCTTGCGACGGCTGGCCGCATGCTTGACCATGGTCAGTGCCACCGCGGCGATCAGCAGGATATACATGATGATCGTGGTCGGCGAGGAGACCAGGTAGCCCAGGTCGCCCTCGGACACGGTCAGCGCGCGGCGCAGGGAGGTTTCGGCCAGTGGCCCGAGGATCACGGCGATCAGCACCGGCGCTACTGGGAACTGGTAGCGGCGCATGATGAAGCCGAGGATGCCGATGGCCAGCAGGAACCAAAGGTCGATCACCGAGGAGCTCACCGCATAGACGCCCAGCATGGAGAGCACGGTAATGCCTGCATACAGGTAGTGCCGTGGCACCAGCAGCAGCTTGGCCCAAAGCCCGGCGAATTGCATGTTGATGATCAGCAGCATCACCAATCCCACGAAGAGCGAGGCGAGCAGGGTCCAGACCATGTCGCCCGAGCGCTCGAAGAGCAGCGGGCCTGGCTGCATGCCGTATTGCTGGAACGCGGCGATCATCAGCGCTGCGGTCGCCGAGACCGGAAGCCCCAGGGCCAGCAGGGCGCCCATGGCCATGCCGGCGGTCGCGTTTCCGGCGGCCTCCGGGGCGGCCACGCCGTTGATGGAACCGGTGGTTCCGAACTCCGGATCCTTCCGCTTGGCGGCCAAGCGCTTCTCGGTGCCGTAGGCAAGGAAGGTCGGGATCTCCGCGCCGCCGGCTGGGATGACGCCGAAGGGAACGCCGAAGGCGGTGCCGCGCAGCCAGGCCGGCAGGGCCTTGCGGAAGTCCGCGCCGCTGAGCTTGATCCGGCCGCTGGCCGGGATCCGCAGGGCGCTGGGGTCGCGGTGGATCCGCGAGGCCACATGGATGACTTCACCCAGGGCCAGCAGGCCCACGGTGATGACCACAATGGACAGCCCGTCAAAGAGCTGCGGCAGGCCGCCGGTGAAGCGCACGGAACCGGAGATTCCATCCACCCCGATCAGCGCCAGGACCAGGCCGATGGACAGTGCGCCCAGGCCCTTGATGATCGATTCGGAGACCACCGAGGAGATGGCGACGAAGGCGAAGACGGCCAAGGCGAAGTATTCGGCCGGGCCGAAGGCGGTCGCCAGTTTCACCAGCGAGGGGGCGAAGAACACCACCAGCGTGGTGGCGATCAGCCCGCCGATGAAGGCGCCCATCGCGGCGGTGGCCAAGGCCCGAGCCGCCTGCCCGCTCTTGGCCATCTTGTGGCCTTCGAAGGTGGTGGCGATGGCCGAGGAGGCCCCGGGCGTATTGAGCAGAATTCCGGCCGTGGAATCGCCGAACATCCCGCCGAAGTAGACTCCGGCGAACATGATGAATGCGGCCGTGGGGTCCAGACTGAAGGTGACCGGCAGCAGCAGGGCGACGGCCATCGAGGAGCCAAGGCCCGGCAGCACGCCGACCGCGGTGCCCAGCAAGGCGCCAATGAGCACCCACATGAGGTTCACGAGCGTCAACGCACCGGCGAAACCCGCCATTAAGTGACTGAGCTGATCCATTTAGAGCAAACCTCCTAGGAACCCGGCGGGCAGGCTGAGACCCAACCCGAGGCCGAACGCCAAATAGCTGATCGAGGAAACCATGACGGCGACCCCGATGTCGAAAATCGGGCGGGTGCTGCCCAACGCCTTGCAGATGGCCCAGAACAATCCGGCCGCGGAAATAATCCATCCCAGTACCGGAAGCACGAGGATGAAGCAGGCGATGCCGCCGACGATCCAGGCGATCGTGGCCCAATCCGAGTACAGCCGCACCCGGCCGGTGCGGCGCGGACGGGCTCCGCTGGCACCAAGCACCTCGGTGCGCTGGGTGTCGCCCAATTCGGCCAGCATTTCGGCGGAGAAATCGGGGTTGCCGCTGTCGGTGCCCTGCGGGAAACGGCGGGTGCGCAGCACGGAAAGGCCATGGAGCACCGCCAGCGCGTAGAGCACGATGCAGATGATCCAGGGGAAGAACTGCGGACCGGGTACGGTATCGCCCATGACGTTCATGGAGGCCGTGCCGACGGTCAGCGCGACGGCCAGGGCCAGCAGCAGCGCGGTGACCACCAGCTCGCTGCGGCCCGAGAAGAAACCGGTAATGCGTACGGTGTCTTCGGTGGTTTCTCTGCTCTGGGTGGTGCTCATAGTCCGAGTCCTTCCACGAGATCCGTGGTTGTGGCGATCTCCGTGTCGATGAATGCGTCGAGCTCATCGCCGACCATGTAGCTGTCGGTCCAGTTGTTCCGGGCCACCGCGTCCTTCCACTGCTCCGTGGCATGGAATTCGGCCACAATCTGCTGCAGTTCGGCCTTCTGCTCGGCGGTAATGCCCGGGGCGGCGACGTAGCCGCGCCAATTGGCCATGGCCGCGTCGACCCCGGCCTCCTTGAAGGTCGGCACATCCACGCCGGGCAGGCGCTCTTCGGAGGAGATCGCCAGGGCGCGCAGGCTTCCGGTCTCGATCTGGTCGGAGAGTTCGTTGTAGCCGGAAACGGCCGCGCTGGTGGTGCCCGAAAGCACCGAGGTGATCGCCTCGCCGCCGCCGGAGTAGGGAATGTAATTGACCAGCTGCGGGTCGATGCCCACCTCGCGGGCGGCCATGCCCATCAGCAGGTGGTCGATGCCGCCAAGCGAACCGCCGGCAATGGAGGTTCCTCCCGGGTCTTTCTTCCAGGCTTCGACGAAGTCCTCCAGCGTCTCCAGCTCCGAGTCGCCGGGGACCACGATCACCGCATAGTCATCGGCCAGCCGGGCGATCGGGGTGACGTCTTCCAGCGAGGTGCCCGAATCGGCGAGTTCGATCGCGCCGATCATCACCCCGCCGGTGACCATCAGCATGTCCGAGCGGCCGGTCATCTGCGCGAACTGGCTCAGCCCGATGGTGCCGCCGGCACCGGGGACGTTGACCACCTGCACGTTGTTGCTGATGCCGTCGGATTTGATGGCCTGCTGCGCTTCGCGGGCAAAGCCGTCCCAGCCGCCGCCGGGAGAGGCGGGGGCCATGATCACGAGTTTCGCGCGCACCGTGTTCTCGCCGCCCGAGGCGGCCGAGGTCACCAGCGCGAGCGTGGCGATCAGAACGCTGGCGACCAGAAAGGCCACGTTCTTAAAATTGAGTTTGCTCATAGCTATCCGTAGGGTTCGAGTGATGATGGGGATTCCGGCTGCCCGGAAGCGTCTTAGCTACGATCCCATGCAGTGATCCAAACCACTATCGAAAACGTGGTTTGGGTCATAGGTGCCATAAGAAAAATAAAGTTAACGCCGGAAGGCAGACCATGAGTCCCACCAAGACCGCGCTGCCGCGACGCCATCGTTTGCGCCTGCAGCTGGCCGGGCTGCAGGTGGTCATCGTCCTGGCCGTCGTGCTCGCGGTGGCGGTCGCGGTGATGGTGGTCGAGGATCAGCGGGTGCAGGACCAGGCCTATGCGCGGGTCGGCACGGTGGCCAGCCATGTGGGCAATGAGCCGGCGGTGATCGCGGCGCTGAACACCGAGGACGCCGCGCAGGTTATCGCGCCGATCGCCCAGCTGGCCCGCGAGGTGTCCGGAGTGGACTACGTCGTGGTGGTGGGGCTGGATAACATCCGCCTTTCGCATCCCGACCCAGAGCAGATCGGGCGGCCGGTGTCCACCGATCATTCGCTGATGCGCCAGGGCGAGAGCTTTTCCGGGATCGAATCCGGAACGCTGGGCCCCACCCTGCGGGTGAAGGCGCCGATCCGTGCCGACGGTCAGATCATCGGCACGATCTCCGTGGGGATCTTGCAAAGCGAGGTGCGTGCCCAGCTGAACTCCATCGTGGTGGGCTTCGCCCCGTGGATTCTGGGCGCCGCCGGCCTGGGCACGCTGCTCAGCCTGTCCGCGGCGCGCGCCATTCGCCGCCGCATCTTCGGGGTGGAACCCGATGAGGTCCCCGGCCTGCTCCAGTCGCAGAATGCGCTGCTCTACGCGGTGAGCGACGGGGTGCTCGGCGTGGGACCCGCGGGGCGGATTACCTTGTGCAACGGGGAGGCCGAGACGCTGCTCGGATTGCGCGAATCGGTGGTGGGGCGCATCGCCGATCAGGTGCTGGATCCGCTGCTGGGCACAATGCCCGAGGAAGGGGCCCGGCAGGTGCTGGTGGGCGAACGGGTGCTGGTGGTCTCGCGGCGCAATGCCGTGGCCGGGGCGGCCCGGGCCGATGCAGGTTATACGCTGACCCTGCGCGATCGCACCGCGCTGGAGGCTTCGCTGCGCGAGCTGGCCGGCCAGCGCGGACTGGCCGACGCCCTGCGGGCGCAGACCCACGAGTTCGCCAACCGGCTGCATGTGCTCTCCGGCTACCTGTCCGTCGGCGCGCACCAGAAAGCGCAGGAGTACATCGCCCGGATCGCCGGTCCGCAGGAGCGCACCGCGGTGGAACTTCCCGATTCCGGGTTGGCCGGGGTGCTCTCGGCCAATGCCGCGGTGGCCCGGGAACATGGGGTGTCCTTCGAGGTTTCGGCGCAGTCGCTGGTCGCGCCGGGCACCGGAGCCGACGACGACCTGCTGACCGTGCTGGGCAATCTGCTCAGCAACGCGATCGAGGCGGCCGGCGACGGGGGCCGGGTCGAGGTCTTTGTCCGGCTGGCCGGGCAGCAGGCCGAACTGCGGGTGGAGGACAGCGGCCCCGGGGTGCCCCCGGAGCAAGCCGAACGCATCTTCACCCGCGGAGTCAGCGCCAAGGATCAAAGCACGCAGCCCCATGGGATCGGGCTGGCCCTGGTCCAGCGGATTATCCAGCGCAGAGGTGGGACAATCGAGGTTGGAGACTCCGCGCTGGGTGGCGCGCAATTCGCCGCCCGGTGGCCGGCGGCAACAGGGCAGGGGAACTAAGCTATGCGCCAGATCGAAACGCTGATCGTCGACGACGATCCGGATGTGCTGGCCATGCACGAACTTTTTGTTGCATCCACCGACGGATTCCGTGTCGCGGCCACCGCCACCCGCGCCGCCGAGGCGCTGGCCTGCCTGGAGGCGAATGCGGGAATCGAGCTGATCCTGCTCGACGTGCACCTGCCGGACGGAAATGGCGTCGAGGTCCTCGCCGAGGTGCGCGCCCGGTTCAGCCAGGTGGGGGTCATCATGATCACCGCAGCCGCCGATGCGCCCACGGTGCGCGGAGCCATCGGCCAGGGGATCGACGGGTACCTGGTCAAGCCCTTCGCCGTCGGGGAATTCCGCAGGCGGCTGGAGATGTTCCGCCAGGCGCGGATCGCCGCGCCGGAACGCTTGGCCCAATCGGATATCGACGTGCTGCTGCGCGAAGAAGCCGAATCGACGGGGTCCGGGCCGGCGCCCGCCCCGACCGGCAGCCTGCCCAAGGGCTACGCGCAGGCCACCCTGGATCTCATCGCCGACGCGGTGCGCGGGGTGGACGCGGATATTTCGGCGGCCGAGGTCGCCGAGGCCTGCGGGGTCTCCCGGGTCAGCGCCCGGCGCTATCTGGACCTGCTGGAGCGGCGCGGGCAGGTGGAACTGCGCCCGCGCTATGGTTCGGCGGGGCGCCCGGAACACCGCTATCGCTGGGTTCGCCGCTGAGCCGCCGGCGGCGCGCGGCTGTCAGCTGCCCTCGTTCCCATGTTTCTTTGACTCCCCGCGGGCTTTCTTCTTGTAGTACCGCTCCCGTGCCTTGTGGCCAGCTTGGCGTTTGATCTCCGCGGCATCTTCCGCGAAATATTCACTAGTCATCGCCTTGAAATCCTGGAACTTGGCTCGCTCCTCGTCCGGGGTTGGCCCGGGCTCCCAACTTCGCAGCCAGAGCACTTCGCTGGTGTTGATCACCGCAACGATGACAGTTATCAACACGGCTGCATCCATGGCTCCGGTGACTGCGAACGCAGAAGCGAACGCGATCAACACCGACGCCGACAACGGGAGCAGCACGTAGCCGAGCCCGCCGGGAGCGGCCCGATACTCCCGCACAACTATTGGGCGCTCGATGACGGCGCCGAGCACCTCCGAAACCACGAACGACACGATCAAGGCAATAACGAGTTTGCCGAAGGTCGCGTCCACGCTGATGAACCATGTGCACAGCCAGGCAACGGCCAGGGCCAGAAGTCCTTTCACCGCACCCGTCGTCAGTCGTCCCGCGATGGCGTTCCCGAGCGTCGGAAACCTGATTTCATCTGCACTCATTTTAATCCTGCCTACTACTTTTCTTACGCGGAACAGGCGGTGGCAGCGCCATCTGGGCCAAGAACTGCTTGCTGGCATCTGCAGGTCCTTGGCCCATCTGCGCGGTGAATGAACCACCGCGAATCGCGTCCCAGATTCCTTTGGCCCGCGCGAAAATGGCCTGCGTTTAATTCGGCATCTGGCATTGCAGCAGCTCCTGCTTGCGCATACCGAAGCAGGAGTGGCAACCATATCGGCAATCGACGCCCTGGCTTCCTGCACAAGGTTGATTCCCCGTCAGCGAGTTTTTGCGCTTCAATAAAATGTCAGCGTCCAACTACCGGTGTTAGTGACATGTTGGTGCATTGCGCATTCGAAAGTTTCCTTGTCGATCAGTCTCCTTTAAGACCCTAGCCCTGATTAATTACCCTAGTCAACGAGCCGCCCTCATCCTTTAGTGGGAAGGGAGGCTGAAACTCGCACCGCTGATTCATGGATCCTGCGGAAAAGATGACGCATCCACCGGAGAGGAGGGATCGCAACAAAAGCGAAGGGACCACCACAATGCGGGCGTATTGCCGGTGCAGTGGGTGGTCCTCATCGGTGACTTGATCCATCCGAGGCGAGGCTTGCCTGGAACCCGCTGGGCTGGAGTGCGTGGATTCGTCCCCTGCGCTGATCGTGATATCGCACTTCTGCGCCTGCTCTGGTGGTTTGCGAGACGCTGAGTTTGCCTAGCCGTCTTCGAGATGCTTGGCGGCGGCCAGCGTTACCCGTGCCTGGCGCAATAGCGGTTCATCGACCATCTGGCCTTCAAAGGCGAAGACCCCCGGATTGGTTTCGGCCGCGGCGAGGATCCGCTTGGCCCGCTCGAGCTCGGCCTCGCCGGGCCGGAAGGCTGCACGGATCACCGGCATCTGATTCGGATGGATGGAGGCCTTGGCGGCGAAGCCCGAGGCCTTGGCATCTCGCGCTTCGGCCAAGAGTCCGGCGGTATCCGGAATATCCAGGTAGACCGAGTCGATCGCTGCCTTGCCCTGGGCTACCGAGTGCAGCAGCACCTGGGAACGGGCGAAGCGTGCCACCTCGCGGTAGTTCCCCTCTTCCGTGCGCGAAGAGGTTCCGCCCAGCGAAGCCATGAGATCTTCGGCCCCCCACATCACCGCGACCACATTGGGAGCCGCCGCGATCTCGGAGACGCTGGTGATGCCCTTCGCTGTTTCGCACAGCGCAACCACCTCGTAGCTTTGCAAGCGCGCCGGATCGGCGGCCGATTCGCTCTTGGGCAGCATCACCGTGCGGTAGGCGGTCTGCCTCAGCGCCGCCAGATCCGCAGCAAAGAACTCGGAGTCCGCCGGATTGACCCGCACGATGGTCCGTGCCGGATCCAGGGCGCTGTCCAGCAGCGCCCGGCGGGCGGATTCCTTGCTTTCCGGCGCCACCGCATCTTCCAAGTCGATGATGACCGCGTCGGCGCGTGCGGCGGCCTTGGCATAGCGCTCGGGGCGGTCCGCCGGGCAGAAGAGAATCGCGGGGCCCATGGCGAAGCTAGTCATTTGCGGCGGCTTTAGTGGAATCCAGGGAGTCCAAGTGCGCTTGCCGGGTCCACATCAGGCAGGTGCGGGTCGCGGTGGCGACGATGTCCCCGTGCTGGTTCCGTCCGGTGTGCGTCATCGAGGCCAGGCCTTGTCCGGGGCGGGATTTCGACTCGCGCAGGGCGGTGACCTCGGTTTCGGTGTAGAGGGTGTCCCCGTGGAACATGGGGTGCGGGAATTTCACATCATTGATTCCCAGCTGCCCCACGATGGTGCCCTCGGTGAGCTGCCCCACCGATTGGCCGATCATGGTGCTCAAGGTCAGCAAGGAATTCACCAGCGGCCGGCCGAACGGCTGGGTTGCGGCCCACGCCGCATCGAGGTGCAAACCTTGATTGTTCATGGTCATGGTGGTGAATTGCACGTTGTCGGCCTCGGTGAGCGTGCGCCCGGGCTTATGCACATATGCGGCCCCGAGCTTCAGCTCATCGAAGTACAGTCCGCGCTGTTCGAAACGTTGTTGCGTAGGCTCGCTCATGCGTTTTGCTCCTGAATTTGTGGTTCCACCGTGGCCACCAGCTGCTTGGCCTTCACCAGATCGCCGACGCTCAGCCCGGTCATGCGCACCGTGCCGGTCGCCGGGGAAAGCAGCTGGTGCTCCATTTTCATTGCCTCGATGCTGACCAGCAGCTGCCCCTCGGACACCTGTTCGCCGTCGGCTACCTGGACCGAGATCACGGTGCCGGGCATCGGGGTCTCGACATGCGGGGAGAACGTGCCCGACGCCTTGGCCAGCGTGGCCAGGTGCCGTTCGAGCACCTCTTCGCGGGGGAGCTTGCGCACCGCTCCGGTCCACCCGTCTTCGCTGAGCCACAAGGTGCCGTCCGCGGCGAAGGCGTGGCGAATCCCGGTGCGCTGCCCGTTGATGGAGTAGTTTCCGGAGCCCAGATCCCGCACCGCGTACTCGTGCCCGGCAAGCAGAATGCGGCTTGAGCTGTCCCCGCCGTGCACGGTGAGCGCAACTTGCTGCTCTTGCACTTCATAGTGCTGCGGTGTCCCGTGGTTGTGCTGCGCCCGCCAGCCGTCGCGGCGGGTCCACGGGGTATCCGCGGTGTGCAGCCGGCCGTGCTCCAAATGGGCCGCCAGCGCCAGTTCGCGCGCGCCGGGGGACCGGAAGGAGAACTCGTGCATCTTCCGTTCGATCAGGTTCGTGTCCAGCCGCCCGGCCGCCACGTCCGCGTCGGCCAGCAGCAGGCGCAGGTATTCGCTGTTGGTCAGCACGCCGAGCACCACGCATCGGCACAGGGCGCGGTCAAGCCGGGATACGGCCTCCGTGCGGTTTTCTCCCCAGGCGATGAGCTTGGCCAGCATCGGGTCGTAGTGCGCGCTGATTTCGAGTCCATCGCGCAGCGAGCTGTCCACGCGCAAGTGTTCGCCGGCCGGTTCGCTGACCCGCAGGATGGTTCCGACCGAAGGAAGGAACCCTTCCGCGGGGTCCTCGGCGTAGAGCCGTGCCTCGATGGCATGCCCGGTGAGCGTGACATCGCGCTGGGCGAAGTCCAGCCGCTGCCCGGCGGCGATGCGCACCTGCCAGTCCACCAGGTCCAGCCGGTTGCCGTTGACCCTGGCGACCTCTTCGGTGACCGGATGCTCCACCTGCAGCCGGGTGTTCATTTCCATGAAGAAGAACTCGTCCGGGTTCTCGTCGCTGACCAGGAATTCGACGGTTCCCGCGCCCACGTAACCCACCGACTCTGCGGCGGCCACGGCCGCCGCCCCGATGCGTGCGCGGATTTGCGCGCCCTGCTCGAGGTTCTCGAACAGCGGAGCCGGAGCTTCTTCGATCACCTTCTGATGCCGGCGCTGCAGCGAGCATTCACGTTCGCCCAGGTGCACGGTATTGCCGTGCGCATCGGCCAGGATCTGCACCTCGATATGGCGCGGGTTGCGCACCAGGCGTTCGAGGAACAAGGTTTCGTCTCCGAAGGCGTTGCGCGCGGTTCGCCGCGCGCTGGCCAGTGCTTCGGGAAGCTGGTCCGGGGATTCGACGGCGAACATTCCCTTGCCGCCGCCGCCCGCGGAGGGTTTGATCAGCAGCGGGAAGCCTACCTGTTCGGCGGCCTCGCGCAGCTGGGCATCGCTCAGCCCGGGCTCGGCGATGCCCGGCACGACGGGCACCTGGTGGGAGAGCACGTGATTCTTCGAGCGGATCTTGTCGCCCATGAGGTTGATCGAGTTCACCGGAGGCCCGATAAAGGTGATTCCGGCGTCCTGAAGGGCGCGGGCGAACTCCACGTTTTCGGAGAGGAAACCGTATCCGGGGTGGACCGCCTGAGCGCCGGTGTCCTTGCAGGCTTGGAGCACCGCGGGGATGCTGAGGTAGCTCTCATTGGCAGGGGAAGCCCCGATGCGCACGGCGGTATCGGCCTCGCGCACGTGCAGCGCCCCGGCATCCGCGTCCGAGTACACCGCTACCGAACGGATCCCCAGGGTGCGCAGGGTGCGGATGATGCGTACGGCGATTTCGCCGCGGTTGGCGATGAGGACCGTGTCAAATAGTTTTGTATCCATGATTGTCTCCTCGCGCTACATCCGGAATAGGCCGAGGGAGGTCTCCGGCAATGGTTGACGGGCGCAGACGTCCAGGGCCAGGCCCAGGACCCGGCGGGTATCGGCCGGATCGATGACTCCGTCGTCCCACAGGCGTGCGGTGGAGTAGTAGGGGTTTCCCTGGCTCTCGTACTGCTCACGGATGGGCGCCTTGAAGGCCTCTTCGTCTTCGGCGCTCCAGCTTCCGCCCGAGGCTTCGATGCCGTCGCGTTTGACCGTGGAGAGCACGGAAGAGGCCTGGTTTCCGCCCATCACCGAGATGCGCGCCGCCGGCCACATCCACAGGAAGCGCGGGGAGTAGGCCCGGCCGCACATCGAGTAATTTCCGGCGCCGAAGGATCCGCCGATCACCACGGTCAGCTTGGGCACGCGTGCGGTGGCTACGGCGGTGACCATCTTGGCTCCGTGCTTGGCGATGCCATCTGCCTCGTAGTCGCGGCCCACCATGAACCCGGCGAGGTTCTGCAGGAAGAGCAGTGGAATGCCGCGCTGGTCGCAGAGCTCGATGAAGTGCGCGCCCTTCAGCGCGGACTCGGAGAACAGCACGCCGTTGTTCGCGATGATGCCGACCTGGTGGCCGTGGATACGGGCGAAGCCGGTGACCAGGGTGGTGCCGTATTCTGCCTTGAATTCATGGAATTCACTGCCGTCCACCAACCGCGTGATGACTTCGCGGACGTCGTAGGGGGCATTGACGTCTACCGGCACGCAGCCGGCCAGTTCGCTGGCCGGGTAGCGCGGTTCGGCCACCTGCTCGGCGATTCTCCAGGCCGGGGCGGGATTCTCCGGGAGCGTGGAGAGGATGTCGCGGACGATCATGAGCGCATGTTCGTCGGTTTCGGCCAGGTGGTCCACCACTCCGGAGGTTTTGGCATGCAGATCCCCGCCGCCCAGTTCTTCGGCGGTAACGATTTCGCCGATGGCGGCCTTCACCAGGGGAGGGCCGCCGAGGAAGATGGTTCCCTGGTTGCGCACGATCACCGTTTCATCGCTCATCGCCGGGACGTAGGCGCCACCGGCGGTGCAGGAGCCGAGCACCGCGGCGATCTGCGGGATCTTCTTGGCCGACAGGTTCGCCTGGTTGAAGAAGATCCGGCCAAAATGCTCGCGGTCCGGGAAGACCTCGTCCTGCATGGGCAGGAACGCTCCGCCGGAGTCGACCAGATAGACGCAGGGCAGGCCGTTTTCCAGAGCGATCTCCTGGGCGCGCAAATGCTTCTTGACGGTGATCGGGAAGTAGGTGCCGCCCTTGACCGTGGCGTCATTGGCGATCACCAGCACATGCCGGCCGTGCACCAGCCCAACGCCGGCGATCATGCCGGCGCCCGGGCTCGCCCCGTCGTACATGTCCTCGGCGGCCAGCGGGGCGATTTCCAAGAAGGGGGAGCCGTCGTCCAGGAGCTGGTTGACGCGGTCCCGGGGCAGCAGCTTGCCGCGGTCCACATGGCGCTGGCGGGATTTCTCGGATCCGCCGCGGGCGGCGCGCTCCAGGCGGCGGTGGAGCTCATCGGTGAGCGCCGTGTATTCGGCCGCGTTGCGCTGGTAGGCAGCGGAGCTGGTGTCGAGCTGTGAGTGCAGGGTCTTCACTGGGTTCCTTAGCTGACGGTCTGCTGGGCTTGGATGGTGGCCGGTTCGCTCGCGAGCCGGCGTGGAATGGCCAATAGGTCGCCGAGTTGCTGCGGCGCTTCGGTGACCGCAAGAATTCTGTAGGCCATGGCAACGAAGTTTTGCTGGACCTGGCTCAGGCTGAGCCTGCCGTCCGGGCGGTACCAGTGGGCCACGCCGGTGCCCATTTCCATCACCGCAAGTCGTGCCATGGTCAGGTCATCGGTGGCGAATTCGCCGGCCGCCTGGCCGGCAGCCAGCACCTTGGAGAAGAGCGATTCGTAGTGGTCCCGGAGTGCTTGCATTTGTTCCTGCGCCGGACCGGTCAGCGCGCGCATCTCGTATTCGGCGACACGCGCGGTGAGCGGATTGGTGGCGGTGAATGCCACATGGAAAGCGACCAGCCTCGCGAGCTGCCGGGTGGGTTGTTGCTCGCCGGCGATTGCTGCGCGGCCGCCGGCGATCATGGCGTTCAGGCAGTCGGAGATGATCCGCATGAGCAGATCCTGCTTGCTGCCGACATAGTGATAGAGGGTGGCCGAGTTGATGCCGGCCGCGGTGCCCAGTTCCCTGATTCCCGTGGCGGCGAAGCCCTGCTGGGCGAAGCGTGCGACGGCCGCTCGCTGCACCTGGTCGATGTCCATGCTCTTGAATCGCTTTCGCCCAAAGACTGAGAGTCAATCAATCGATTGATTGACTCTCAGTCAAGTCGGAAATGCGAGCTGTGTCAAGGGTCACTTTAGCCAGTGCGGGGAGAAGGCTGCGGGCCGGGCCAAATGCTTGCGCATTCGGTCCGGCCCGCGGATTTGCCGGAAAGCTCCTCGTTTAGCGCTGGCGCAACCACACGGTGGTTGCCGCGGGAAGCTGGCCTGCTGCATCCAGCGGACCGCTCGCCAGCAGGACTTCACCGGCCGGCAGCTGCTGAGCCTGCGCGGTGAAGTTGGTGAAGCTCACCCAACCATTCGGCCGGGAAAAGCCGAGCGTGCCGGACTCGGTAGCCAGCCAGGAGAGCGATTCGTCGCTTTGCAGCTCGCGGCGCAGCTTCAGTGCCTCGCGGTAGAGTTCCAGCGTCGAGCCCTCGACCCCGGACTGTGCCGCTACCGCGTACCGGCCAAAATCCTTTGGCTGCGGCAGATGCGCTTCGCCGGAGCCGAACCCGAAGGAGGAACCGCTCGTTTCCCAGGGCAGCGGGACGCGGCACCCGTCACGGCCGACTTCCACTGCCTTATTCCTGAAGAATGCGGGATCCTGGCGCTGTTCATCCGGAATGCCTGTCACCTCCGGAAGTCCCAATTCCTCGCCCTGGTACAGGTAAGCGCTGCCAGGCAGCGCCAGCTCCAGCAGGGTCGCCGCGCGAGCGCGGCGCAGCCCCAGCTCCACATCCACCCGGGCCGGATCCGCACCCTGCAGCAGCCAAGTCTTCGCTGCGTCCGGATCGCCGGTTGCTTCCAGCCCATAGCGGGTGGCGTGGCGAACCACATCGTGGTTCGAGTACACCCACGTGGTCGACGATCCGGCGGCGGAAGCCTGAGCGAGGTTGAAGGAGATGATCTTCTTGAACGCCTCGGCTTCGAAGTCCGCCTGCAGCAGATCGAAGTTGAACGCTTGGCCCAACCCGGTGGCCCGGGCGTAGGCAGGGCGGCGGTCGGCATTGGTCCACGCTTCGGCGACCGCAATGCGCGGTGGCTCGTATTCGTTGAAGACCTCACGCCATTCGGCATAGACCTCATGCACCTCGTCGCGATCCCAGATCGGATGGGTGCCGTCCCATGGGTGGGCGTCGAGTTGTGCCTTATCCGGCAGCTCGGTCAACGGGATGTCCTTGGTCAGCGCGTGGGCCACATCCACGCGGAAGCCATCCACCCCGCGGTCGGACCAGAATCTCAAGGTCTTGCGGAAGTCTGCGCGGACTTCTTCATTGGACCAATTGAAGTCCGGCTGTTCCTTGGCGAAAAGATGCAGGTACCACTGGCCGTCGCCCACGGCGGTCCAACCCGGTCCGCCGAACAAGGATTCCCAATCGGCCGGCGGCAGCTCGCCATCCTGGCCCAGGCCGTCACGGAAAATATAGCGCTCGCGCTCGGCCGATCCCTTCGGTGCGGCGAGCGCCGCCTTGAACCACTCGTGGCGGTCCGAGGAATGGTTCGGCACGATATCCACGATGACCCGGATGCCTGCAGCGTGCAGCGCTGCGGCCATCCGGTCAAAATCCTCCAGCGTGCCCAGGCGGGGATCAACATCGCGGTAGTTGTCCACGTCGTAGCCGCCGTCGGCGAGGGCCGAGGGGTAGAACGGGGAGAGCCAGACGGCATCGATTCCGAGCTCCTTCAGGTAGGGGACCTTGGAGGTGATGCCGGGCAGGTCGCCTAGGCTGTCGCCGTTTGCGTCGGCGAAGCTGCGCGGGTAAATCTGATAGACAGCGGCCTGGCGCCACCAGTTGGCATCCGGCGAAAGGCCGGCGGAGTTCTGCGTATCTTGCAAGGTCATCTTGCTTCCTTCCGGAAAAGTTGTCTGCTTCTAAATGTAGATGGTTCAGGGGAGGGGCGGCTTAGGATTTCACCGCCCCTTGGGTGAGCCCGGACATGACCCAGCGTTGGGTGAACAGGTAGGCCACGATGCTTGGCGCCATCGCCATCAGGTAGGAGGCGAAGGAGACGTTGTAGTTATTTGAGAACTGGGTCTGGAAAAGCTGCTGGACTACCGGCAGGGTCTGGTCGGCCTGTTCGGCAATGATCAGCGAAGGCATCATGAAGTCATTCCATGAGGCCAGAAACGCGAAGATCGCCACGGTGGCACTCATCGGCGCCATCAGTGGGAAAATGATCCGCCAGTAGGTGGTCCAGGTGCCTGCACCATCGATGCGGGCGCTTTCCTCCAGCTCTCCGGGCAGGCCGCGCAGGAAGGCGGTGAAGAGCAGGACGTTGAAAGACAGCCCGAACATCACGTGCAGAATGGCTACGCCTACCGGGTTATCCAGCCCGAAGAGTCCGGTGAGCTTCACCTGGGAGAGCGCGAGCACCGGAAACGGGAGGAACATCGCGGCCAGCAGGTAGTAGAAGCTGAGCCGGTAGAGGCGCTTATGCCAGTTGCGGTGAATCGCATAGGAAGCCATGGAAGCGAGCATCACTCCGCCGAGCACCGTGGCCAGGGTGATCAGCAGCGAGATGGTGAAGGCGCGGGGGAAATTGACCAGCTCCCAGGCCGCGGTGAAACCCTCGATGGAGAACGGGCGCGGGAGCGAGAAGGCTTTCCCGTCAACCGCTTGAGCGGCCGACTTGAACGCCATGGAAACGGTCACGAACAAGGGGATGAGCACCGTGAGGGCGCAGGCCATCAGCGCTCCGGTGGCCCACCAATTGATGCGTTCGCGTCCAATCCGTGCGCGGGAACGCTTGTTCAGCCGTTGCTGGAGGGTAACGCTCATTTGGCCACTCCCTTACTTGTCAGGCGCAGCTGGAGCAGCGCGATCATCAGCGAAATGAGGAAAAAGACGGTGGCGTTGGCCATCTGGTAGGCGTAATCGCCGCGTTCAAATCCGGTGAAGATGGTCATGGCGATGGAGCGTGTGGCTACTCCCGGTCCGCCATTGGTCAGGCCGACGATGATGTCATAGGTACCGAGGAAGTTCTTGAAGCCAATGATCATGTTGATTCCGATGTACCCCACCATGAGTGGCAAGGTCACCGCCTTGAGCTGCCCGAAGGCGCTGGCTCCATCGAGCGAGGAAGCCTCGTAGAGGTCATAGGGAATCGCCATCAGCCCGGCTATGTAGATCAGCATGGCCGACGGGATCGCCTGCCAGGCGGTGACGACCACGATGGAGATCCAGGCGTAGTCGGGGTTGGCCAGAATTGAGGACTTCAAGAAGTCCAATCCGATGGTTTCTCCGAAGGCCGGCAAGGTGTTGGAGAAGACGAAATTGAAAACGTAGGCGATCACGATGCCCGAAATGACCATGGGCATCACGAAGATGGCCCGTAGCGCGACCCGCGCACGGATCTGCGCGGTCAGCCCGATGGCGAGCAGAAAGGCGATGAGGTTGGTGATGATCACGGTGATGAATGCGAAACCAAGGGTGAAGCCGTAGGCGCCGATGATGGCCGGGTCGGTGAACAGGGCCAGGTAGTTGGTCAGGCCGATGATCTGGTAGTCGCCGAAGCCGACCGAGTCGGTGAAGCTGAAGAATATGCCCATCAATGCGGGAACCGTAATGGCGATGGTGAAGCAGATCAGCGCGGGAAGCAGGAATGCCAGATAGGTCCATTCGATGCGCCGGCGCCGTGGCGGGCGCGCAGGCGCGGCGGGTTGAGCTTCGGGCGTGGGTTTGATTGAGGTCGTCAGAGCCATGATTCGTCCTTAGCTGACTAGCCGCGCTGGGCTAGTCGAGCCCAGTCCGCGTCGAGGGTGGCCAACGTCTGTTCTACGCTGCTTCCGGTCACGAGACCCTGCATGTAGTTCTCGAAGGGGATGGTGCGCGGGATGGCGGTGGAAACTCCTTGGAAGACCTTGCCGCGATCGATATAGGGCTGCAGCTGCACCAGGCGTTTGTCCTTGGCCGGAGGGGAGTCCGAGCGCACTCCGAAACCGAGGGCCATCTCGTTATAGGGGTTCTGGACTTCGGGCCGGCAGAGGAATTCGAGCAGTTCGCGCGCTTCATCCTGGTGTTCGGACTGTTCCGGAATCCAGAGCGCCAGGTCGATATTGACGCGGACCTTCAGATCGTCCGGATCCTCGGTCATGGGCAGCGGGAAGGTGCCGATATTGGCGTTGGGGTTGGTCTTGGAGATTTCGGGCAGTGCCCAGGGGCCTTGGAGGTACATGGCCGCTTGGTCGTTGGCGAAGGCGAGATTGCCGTCGCCGTAGCCGCGGTTCGCCGCATCCTTATTGGAGAACTTGGCCAGTTCCTGCATCCGCAGCAGCGGGTCGGTGAAGGCCTGGGAGAAGGACAGTTCGGAGCCGGGAGCGAAATCCGCGCCGACGCTTCGCAGCGCGGCGAAGAATTTGTTGATGTCCACGGCTCCGCCCAGGGTGTAGTCCGCCAGTCCCTGGGATGCGGTCCACGCGTCCTTGAATGTGGAGTAGATCGGGGTGACCTTCAGGTCTACGAGCTCTTCGCATAATGCCACGAATTCCGAGTAGCGCTGCGGGATGGCCAGCTTGTGCTTGGCGAAAATATCCTTGTTGTACAGGACGGCGGCACCCATCATCGAGTAGGGCAGCACCGAGGTGCGCCCCGGGTAATCCGGATAGAGTGCGAGCAGTTCGTTGACGAAGGGAGCGTTCATCTGGACCTGGGGCAGATCCGAAAGGTCCGATAGCGCGCCGCGTTCCTGGAAGCGTGCCATCTCGTAGTTGTAGTTCAAGCAGCCAAGATCCGGCGGGTCGTTGCGGGCAAAGGCCGCCGAGAGTCCGGCCGTCACTTCGTGGACCGCGGATATGGAAGATTGTGCGCCGTTGAACTCGCTGAGCAGGTCGCGGAAGTAGGGGACGACCTCCGGCTTTGACTGGTTGAATCGAATCGAGGTGCGAGTGCTGGTAGCGCCGCAGCCCGCGAGCATCAGGGTCCCTGCGGCTGCCAAAGACGAGATGAATGTTCTGCGGGACAGGGCTCTGGGCAGCGTGGTAGATCCTATGTTCATGGGTATCTCCGACGGTCGAATGAAGTGGGTCACTTTATTTTCTCAGTAAATTTAGCATCTAAATAAATATCCGTCTATACTCAAATGGTGAAATCAATGACCGATTCCAGCAACCAGCATTCCGCGACGGAACCCGGCGCCACCACCATGCGACGCCTGAATACCCAAAAGGTCCTCAAGGCGACCTGGGATCGCGGGCTGGTGACCGCCAGCGAGCTCATCGAGCTCACCTCGCTCACCCGGGCAACCGTGCTGAACCAGGCAAAAGAGCTCGTGGCCACCGGCTGGCTGCGTGAAGCGGAGGACACCCGTGCCGCCGGAGCATACTCGAAAGGCCGTCCGGCCCTGCGCTATGAACTCGACGCCGCCAAATCGGTAGTCGCCGGAATCGACGCCGGCCAACACCGGATCTCGCTGGCGCTCGCCGACCTGCGCGGCAAGGAGATTGAACGCCGGTCCCTGAGCGTGGAGCCGGGAGCATGCGGGGAAGAACGGCTTCGCATCACCGAGGAACTTCTTCGCGGAACCCTGGAGAAGCACGGAGTTCAAAAGCTCGGCGCCTTGGTTATCGGGGTCCCCGCTCCGGTGGATTCCGGCGGTTTTTCGCCAAAGGTGGCCGATGGCTTCTGGGCCGCGATGAACCCGGACTGGCGTGCGCAGCTGGCGGAATATACCCACCTGTTCTCGGTTGAAAACGATGCGAACCTGGCGGCGGTGGCGGAACTTGGACTCGGAGAATCCGATTCCTTCGCCGCGCTGATGGTCGGCGAACGATTCGGTGCCGGAGTGGTCATCGACGGGCACCTGTTGCGCGGAACCCACGGGCTAGCCGGAGAGATGCGCTTCCTTTCGCATGTCACCGGGGTGGGCGACGCGCTGGGGCTCGGCTACCTCGCGCGGGAACAAGCGAGGCATGCACTGGCAGGCGGGGCCGAAAGCTCGCTTCGGCGGATTCCCGCCGAACTGGTGCGCGCCGAGGATGTTTTCCAAGCGGCCGCGCAGCAAGATCCGTTGGCACTGGAAATCCTGGAATCGCTCGGGCGTCGGCTGGCAAAGGTCGTGGCCGTGATTTCCGGTTTCGCCGGGCTGCAGAAGGTCATTCTCTCGGGTGCCATGGCGGGAATCCTGCAGCCGGTGATCGATATCGCCGACCGTGAATTAGCCAGGGAACCAGAGCTCACCTGTGTGCAGTTGGCAGTTTCCGAGCTGGGCGCGGAGGTGGCATTGCAAGGGGCCATCTCGCGCGGCATCGAATTGGTCCGGGCAACCGCGCCCTTCGAAACGCAGAAGCGATAAATTTCGGTGGCCCCGACCTCCATCGATAGCGCCGACCGCCGGGCGCGCGGCGCGGTATCGGCCTTGTTTCTGACCAATGGGGCACTGTTCGCAAATATGGCGCCGCGCCTTCCCGAGCTGAAGGACACTTTCGGGCTGGGCGAAGCGGCCTACGGTTTTCTGGTGATCGCCTGGCCGGTAGGCGCAATCATTGCCGGCCTGGCGGCCGGCTGGCTCATTCGCCGCTTTGGCTCGGCGCTCGTGGCCGTGGCCGGAACCATGCTCACCGGAGCTGCGCTGCTCGGCGCCGGCTCGGCCCCGAGCCTCGCGCTGCTCGCCACGGGCTTCCTGTTCGGCGGCGCAATGGATGCCATCACCGATGTGGCACAGAATTCCCACGGGCTCCTTGTGCAGCGACGCTATGGACGCTCGATCCTCAATTCTTTCCATGCATTGTGGTCGGTGGGCGCCGTCCTTGGCGGTTCCATGGCCGCCGGAGCCATGGCGTTGAACCTGTCGCTGAGCGTGCACTTGGGCATCTCGCTGCTGATATTCGCGGTCGTCGCCTTGACCGCCCTCAAATTCTGCCTTCCCATGGGAAAACCGCAAGCCGGACTCGAAGAGGTATCCGAGGACCGCCCTGCCGATCCCTCCCCGGGCACCGCGCGCACGGCGCGCAACCACACCCTGTGGATCATGGTCGCGTTGGTGCTGATTTCCACCGCGGGGGTCATGACGGAGGACGCGGGCAACTCCTGGGCCGCGCTGTATCTTGCCGATTCGCTGGGGACTTCGGCCTCTTTCGCGGCCCTTGGCTATATTTCGCTCGTCGGCGCCCAGTTTGTGGGTCGAATTCTTGGCGACGGCATGGTTGACCGCTTCGGACAGCGTTTGGTCGCCCAAATGGGTGCCGTCTGCCTCATCCTCGGCATGGGGTTGGCGCTCGCCTTCCCGTCGGTGCCGGGAAGCGTGCTGGGTTTCGCGGCTGCCGGATTTGGCGTGGCGACCCTGGTTCCGGCCGCGATGGAACACGCAGACAGGCTGCCGGGCCTTGCCCCAGGCACCGGGTTGAGCGTGGTCTCGTGGCTGATGCGTCTGGGATTCCTGATCTCGCCGCCGCTGGTTGGATTTGTTGCCGAGGGCTGGGGGCTTCGAGCCGGGCTGTTGCTCGTCCCGCTGGTGGGCGTCATCGTGCTGTTGTGCTCGCCGGTGCTGCGGGCAAAAGCACCGCGCCAGCAACTTTAATTCACGGCCCGCACACCCCTCGGACGTCATCTTGGTTCGATGCCGGCGAAATATGACACCTCATTTTTAATGAATCAATCAGGCCACCGTAGAATACAAGTCACTATTTAGAACGGAAACCGATCTAACTCACCACATCGAGAGCATGGTCGGTGCTGGCTCGACTTATCCGGGTGGGGTTGGCCAGAGCGTGCCGAGGGGATAACACATGTCTAAATCCGCCAACTCCGTAGCCGGCACAGCGTCTTCCAAACAGGAAGATCCGGTTCAGCTGAACAGGCGCCGATTCTTTTCGGCGGCGGGTGGAGTACTTGCCCTGGCCGGCCTTGCAGCCTGCACATCGCCGCAGAATTCCGCGACGGCTCCGAACCCGGTAGGCGATCACGCCCCGGCCGCCGCCAAGGCACCTAGTACACCCGGCCAAGCCCTTGAAATGCTCAAGACCGGCAACAGCAGATTCGCCGAAGGCAGGCCAAAGCACCCGAACCAAACAAGCCAGCTGCGAAGCGACCTTGCAGAGCACCAAGAACCATGGGCCTTGGTCCACGGATGCGTTGATTCTCGGGTTGCCCCCGAGCTCGTCTTCGACCAAGGGATTGGCGACCTCTTTGTCACGCGAACGGCAGGTGCGGTACTCGACGACACCCTCGTGGGGAGCATGGAGTTTGCGGTCAGCAGCCCCTATGAGGTCCCGGTCATCGTGATCCTCGGGCACACCGCCTGCGGAGCGGTGACCGGCACGGTCGAAGCCCTCGAGAAGAACGCAAAGTCACCGAAGGCCCCGGGAGAAATGATCGATTTCATCAGCGAGATCGCGCCGGCGGCGCGTGAGGCGGAACCGGTGCCGGACAAGTCAGAACACATCAACAACGTGGTCCGGATGAATACCGTCGCGGTCGCCGCCGCGCTTGTTGAACGCTCGGAGATCATCCGTGCGGCGGTTAACGCCGGGCGCACCGAAGTCATTGCGGCCGTCTATGATCTGCAGACCGGGTTGGTTGACTGGAACTTGACTAAAAATGAGAAGATATAAGGCTATATAGCAGAAACTTATACTTCCTTATATTGTCCAATACTGTCGATGACAAGTTTGGAACAATAGGTCACCCGGATAATCTTCCGGGCCGAAACTGACCCGTAATTCTTGGGTGAACGCGATGTTGACACCGCAGCCTGCGTTTTCCTTAGTCCGTGAGCTAAGCAACGCCCGGCGCCGAAGCCGCGGAGGGCACCGTGAAACGCAAGATCGGAACGGAATCTTCGTTCTCTGCCGTTCTTGGCATTAAAGTAGTTTCTCTTGGAGTCGAGGGGGCCTTTCCAGAACTTCGGCAGAGCTACCTGGGCTGGAGCCACAGGATGCCGTGGAGAACGGGCGAACACTCTTACTTAAGTGATCAATCCGTCGGTCTTCCGTGCTTTCATAGGCACGACAGATTACTACTTCTCGTGGGGACAAAATGATTGTTTTCTATCTGGTTGGCGCATTCCTAATTTATGCCGGAATCAGGCAGACAAGAAAATGGTTGAATTTAGCGGAGCGATATCGGCCGAGCTGGCTGTTCAAATTTCGAGTCGCCGTAAACCTTCTAGCCTGGTTTTTGGGGGCTACGGTTCTTCTGGTAACGCCGCTGTCAGGGGACCTAAGCGTCAGAATAGTAGGTTATTCTACAGTGGGTTGTGTTGCGTTTGGCATTCTTTCGTTCTTATCTCATAGGATCCTGGATGGGATACGCGACGCATCTTTGGGGCGAGTGCGGGAATATTTTGGATACAAAATTGATCTATGGTTTTGTGCGCTTGGTCGCGGGTTTGTGCGGTGGAATCAGATCATTGCTCCAACAGGCTGGGAAGAAATCAATATAAGCATCAAGAAAATTGAGAACTTCCTTTCGCCTATGATTATCTTTCGTGGATACGCCCTACTCCTGACATTTCTGCCGATTTTCGTATCTATGATGTTCGTATGGACCTACTCCTCTGGGGACGAAATGGGACAGCGAATGATGGGTTTAGTCGGTGCGTACAATCTTCTGGTAGCTTCATCTAGCCTCACGGTAGGAATATTGGTCTCTGTACTCGTGCTTAAAGTACTGACGATCGGTGAAGTGCTCTTGGTTCGTCCCAATGTAAAAAATGCGATCCAAATGATTGCAACTTATGCGGGATACGGCACTGTTATGGGCTTCGTGACGGCTGTGCTAGTCCCATTCATGGGGTCAGTCATGGCATCGGATGCCTCGAATCCGGTTGAGAGTTTTAGTTTCCTTTCACCACAACTTCTCATTGATTTGCCCGCAACGGGAGCAATCTTAGGATATATTCTTGGCTTGTTGCGTTCGAGCGTTGAATTGCTCCGCGCCGCAGAGAATCTTTTCGTGAGGAGGATGTTTTCACCGATACTTGGGATTGTTTCTATCGCAACTTTGGTTCATGTCGGATATGGTCCGCAGGGAATAATGAGACAAATGATCATGGTACTGCCGAAACCTGAGCAAACCGTCTGTTTTGATAATGATCTGATTATGTCCACTACTAGTGACACTGGGCTGCTGAGTTTGCTCGGAACTTGCTCCGTCAGCCCATTTACAATCGGTGATGAAACGTTCGTAGTTTTATCCGCTGTGACCTTATTCTTTTTCGCTTTGAGGGCCGTAATCCAAGATGCGCGGAAATCGGGTAAAACTGTCGTCGCATAATCATTTGATCAGTGTGCACCGGCGGCGATGCTAGGAAGTGCCCTTGGACGAAGTGCGAGCGGGGTCTAAGCCAGTAAGCCTCCGTGGGACTTCGGGCCTAGCCGTTTGCTTCTAGTAGTACACCGCCAGCGG
>NZ_NRGT01000055.1:0-21467 GCF_002332285.1 Glutamicibacter sp. BW77
CTCTTATTCCTGAAGAGCCGCTATTGCGCACCCGAGGTCCGGCGCTATGGAAGTTCGATACGGCCTGCGAGCTGCTCGACGATCTGCTCAATAGCCGGGAAACCAATCTGAAGCTGCTGACCGGAAAATTTGAGGCTGCCGGATTCCCGGTCAGGAAACGGGCCCTGCGCGGCTTCGCCGTCCCGCTCGCCTCGGGACAAGACCCGAAAGCCGCAGTGAAGGAAATTAAGCAGCATGCCGGAAACGGGATCAATCTAGTTATTGGAGCCCTTCATTCACCAACGCCCAAACTATTTGGCATCGTCTCGACCGCTACCAACCACTTCCAAGACGACTTCCAGCAAGCGATGGTTCACGCAGTGGAGTCCCCTGCCTTCGAAGGCCCCATTTACCTGGGAGAAATAGTTGCAGAGCTCGCGCAGATCAGGACCTCGATCGAGCAGGCCACCGAAGGCTGCGAATTGCGTCTGGATCCAAGCGCTGCGGTGGTCCTGGCCGCCGAATACCCGCTGGCTCTGCTCACCCACGAATTGCGCCACGAACCGGCCGTGCAACGTCTGCCGCAGCAAGAGCTGGCACCCATACTGGCCCTGGAAACCAACCGACGCGCTGAGTGCCTGCGCGTGCTCGAAGCCTACCTCAGCTCGCCAACCAACCGCTCCCAGGCAGCAACCCGCTGCCGGCTGTCGCGTTCGGTGTTCTACCAGCGCCTCGCACTGCTGGAATCACTGCTTGAAGCGGATCTGAATGATGCGCGCTCGCTGACGATATTGTCGCTGAGCCTGAGCGTTTACCGCCAAAGCCAGCGCCGCTGACGGGAAGCGCTATAAAGCAGGATGCTCGCAGACCGTTCGCCACGAACGATCCACGAGCACCCTTCAACGGCATGCGACCTTCAGCCCGCCACGCGGAACTCTGCGCATCTGCCGGCTGGCTTGCGGGAAAAACCTAGCGCAGCACCACGGTGCGTGAGCCGTTGAGGAAAATCCGGTCTTCGCAGTGCCAGCGCACCGCGTCCGACAGCGCCTTGCATTCGGTATCCCGACCGGCCGCGACAAGATCTTCCGGCCCGTAGCTGTGGTCAACGTTCTGGACCTGCTGGGCAATGATCGGCCCCTCATCCAATTCGCTGTTCACGTAGTGCGCCGTCGCACCAACGGTCTTTACGCCGCGCTCAAAGGCCTGGTGATAAGGCTTGGCACCCTTGAAGGACGGGAGGAATGAATGGTGGATGTTGATCGCGCGTCCGGTGAGCTGCCGGGTGAGATCATCGGAGAGGACCTGCATGTACCTGGCGAGCACCACCAAGTCCACATCAAAACGGTCAACGAGCTCCATGAGCCGGGCCTCTGCCTCCGGCTTGGTCTCGGCGGTGACCGGAACGTGGAAGAACGGTATGCCGTTCCACTCCACCTGCTGGCGGTGATCCGGGTGGTTTGAGACGACCGCTGCGATCTCGACCGGCAGTTCCCCCATGCGCGCGCGGAACAGCAGGTCATGCAGGCAGTGCCCGAACTTTGACACCATGATCACCACGCGCTTCTTCTTGCCCGAGGCCCGCAGGCCCCAGGTGGCTTCGTGCTCTGTCGCCAGTTCGGTCAAGCTCGACTCCAATTCGGCGATTTCGGCAGCGACATTGGAAGTTTGGGACACTTCGAACTCAATGCGCATGAACAACGTCCCAGAACGCTGGTCATCATGCTGCTTCAGCTCCCGGATGTCCCCATGGTGCTTCAGCAGCAGACCGGTCACGGCATGGACAATCCCCGGGCGCTCTGCGCAGGTGAGGGTCAAGACATATTTATTGTTCAGTTCGGTCATTTTGCCGCTCCTTAGGTTCACCGAGATGACAGTGTCCCGTCATGCCTCGTACATTTCGTGGGGAATCGATGTGGTCTACGCCTGCGATCTGTCGTTGTTGACCAACCACGCCCTCCTTCTTGCATTGGCTCACCAATGCCAGAAGATCCGTACCCCTCCCTAGCAGGGTATCGCTGCTGTGAGCAATGATTTTAGATTAGGGGTGAATCCAATGCCAGCATCCCGCACGGGCCCAAGGTCCGTTCCGAAATCGGAAGTTGATTTCTGCATCTCAACTTCGGCAATCGACAGATCAAACCCTGATTCCAATCCCTGATATATCAATAACTGATCACAAGTCTATGTTCGCTGCGTCACAGCGTCAATAAGTTTCTTAGGGGATTTTTCATTGCCCGGAAAACCGCTGCATCAAGCAATTTTGCCACCCTACGGATCCACGTTCCCCCAGGCAAACGGGCGCACCTTCTTGGCTTTCAAAGCCGCCTGCGGCGCAAGTGCGCCAAGGCCTGATCTTCGTACTGTCGCCGCACCGGTGAGTGAACCGCTGGCGCTTGGTCCGCAACGATTCTTTCGCAGCTCTGAGGAAGTGACCGATTGGCACTCGAGCGATACCCTTTGATTATTGGCAACTGATATATGACCAGTGAAGAGAGCGACAATTTGATGCCCCCTAAGACCGCAGGCACCGATACGGGTACCCAATCGATGGCCGATCATGCCTATGGCGTACTTCGCGATCGCCTGGTACTGCTCGAAGTCGCTCCCACCCACCCAATTCATGAGCCGCAACTAGCCGAAGAACTCGGCGTGGGGCGCACTCCGATTCGGGAAGCCTTGAAACGGCTGGAAACGGATCACCTGGTGGTTTCCTACCCGCGCCGCGGCACCTTTGCCACGGCCGTTGACTTCCACGAGCTGAACCATATTTCCGAAATCCGCCAGAGTCTCGAACCCCTGGCTGCCCGAAATGCAGCGGCCAATAAAGATGCCGGAATCAGGGCCGAGATCACCAACTACCTGGACACGATCGATGCCCTGGACGGGAGCGTCGATCAGCGTTCGCTGCTGCTGCTCGATGTGCAAATCCACCGGCTCATCTACAAGGCCAGCGCCAATAAGCATCTTGAGGAAACCCTCGTCCGCTTGGATAATCTGGTGACACGGATCTGGTGCCTGGTGATTGACCAAATGCCGCCGATCGCCGAGCACATCACCGAGCATTCGGCCTTGCTCCGTGCAATCCTCGAAGGCGAAGACGAGCTGGCGGCGCAGTTGGTCTCGGCGCATGTCACGCACTTTGAGCAGGCCTTGCGTCGCGCACCCTGACGGACCGAGCTAGGCGATGGATTGCTCGGCCCGCCAGGCCTAGTGCGCAAGGCGCTTGGCTTATTTGGCTGCCTTTTCGGTTTCCAGATCCCCGTCGGGCCCAAGGGGGCCAGGCAGGCCATTCGGGGAACCCAACTCAGCAGCGTATTCCTCGTCCAAATCTGCAAAAGCGTCCTTCGCTTCACCGTTCAAGGGCGCATTCTGGACCGTGACGATCGTCTGCTCGGTGGTCATCAGGCAGAACTGCTCTCCGTCGTGCCGATCTATCCCATCGTCCACGGCTTGTTCGAGGACTTCAAGCGCAACTCTGCCCCGGAGCACCAGGGGATCCTTGCTCAGATCTCTCCAAATCGCCACGCAGAGCAGCAGCATCACCAGCACGAACGGCAGCGCCGAGACGATGGTGATGTTCTTCAATCCGTTCAATGCCGCAGCCGGGTGGTCTCCTCCGGCCAGCAGCATGACCGCGGCCACCGCACCAACCGAAACACCCCAGAAAATCACCGACTTCTTGGACGGCTCCTCGGCACCGCGTTCGCTCAGCGCGCCCATGACGATGGAGGCCGAGTCGGCTCCGGTGACGAAGAAGATCGCGATCAATACCACCGTCAACGCGATGAGCACTGTTCCAAACCATGCGGGGAAGGGCAAACTTCCAAGCAGATCGAAAAGCACCGAATTGAAGTTGATATTCGGCACCCCATCCACCATTTGCGCCATTGCTTGGCCCATGTCTCCGGAACGTTCCGCCCGCTCCTGCAGGCCGATCGCACCGCCGCCGAAGATGGCGAACCAGATCAACGTCACCGTGGACGGCACCAGCAGCACTCCGGTGACAAATTGGCGGATGCTGCGGCCACGCGAGATGCGGGCAATGAAAAGACCGACAAACGGGGTCCATGAAACCCACCAGGCCCAGTAGAAGATAGTCCAGGATGACAACCAGGTGGCCATGGTTCCGTCGCCGGAAGAGGCCGTTCGCGAAGCCATTTCAGGCAGATCGCTGATAAAGGATCCCACCGCGTTTGGAATCACGTTCAAGATGAACAACGTTGGCCCACCGATGAACACGATAGCCGCGAGGATGACCGCAAGAATCATGTTGATGTTCGAAAGCCATTGAATTCCGCGCTCAATGCCGGAAACCGCCGAACCGACGAACAAGGCGGTGAGAACCGCGATGATCAGAACGAGAACTCCGGAGCCCACGGTCGGCAGGAGTCCGGCAGACTGTATTCCGCCGCCGATTTGCAGCGCACCGAGTCCCAATGAGCAAGCCGACCCGAATAGCGTCGCCAGGATGGCCAAGATGTTAATCGTCTTGCCGCCCCAGCCGTTGACCACCCGCTCGCCAAAAATTGAGCTGAACATCGCGGAGAACAGCTGCGGCCGCCCCAAGCGGAAGCTGCCGTAGGCCATGCCCAAGCCGACAATCGCATACATGGCCCAGGGGAAGAGCGTCCAGTGGAACAGCGTGGTGCCCATGGCGGTGCCGACGGCCGCGGCACTCTGCCCCTCAACCGTTCCCGGCGGAGGGGACATGTAGAAGAACAACGGTTCACCCACACCGTAGAACACCAGTCCGATGCCCATTCCGGTGGCAAACATCATGGAAATCCAGGAGATGGTGCTGAATTGCGGCTTCTCGCCATCTTTACCCAGCGGGATGCGGCCGAAGTTCTTGGCCGCCACAACCAGCACGAATATGGTGAAGACGGTAGCCGCAATCACGAACATCCAACCGGTATTCGTGATCACCCAGTCCAAGGCCTTGCCCGCGGTGTTTCCCAGACCGGTCGGCGAGGCGAACCCCCAAGCGATGAACGCCAACGCCAGGGCGCCGGCAATTCCGAAAACCCAATAGTCGGTCCCGCCTGACGGGTATTTTCTCGGCCTGCGCCGGCGAGCCGAATGCAGCTCGCTGACTAGATCTTGAACTGGTTGATCACTGCGATTCATAGATTTTCCTTTGATGGTGGAACATGACGGCCTTCCGCAATGGCTCCGCGGCTTGGCCTGCCCGCAACCGGAAAACGGGCGCAACAAAGTCGTTGCTCGGTCAGGTTAAAGGCGGCGACCGCCGTGCTCGATGAACTGGCAGGGGCACGGCGGTCGCCGAATAATGCACCGGCTACGGCACAAACGCGGGGCCGAAGGAGTAAACCTTGCGTCCCCGCGCTGCGCTCCGCGAGCTAGGCGCCGATCAGGCCGTGCGGGTCGAGCACGAACTTCTGCGCCGCACCCTCGTCGAAGGCCGCATATCCCTTGGGTGCGTCGGTCAACGGAATGGCGGTTGCGTTGACGTTTTTGGCGATCGAGACCTTGTCCGAAAGAATCGCCTGCATCAGCCCTCGGTTGTACTTCATCGCCGGGCACTGGCCGGTGACGAAGGTATGGGACTTGGCAAAACCTAGCCCAGATTTTTCATGAGGTCTTTGACGGTCACCGAAATCCGATACCCAGGATTCCCGGTGGCCGTTTCTGATTCCGCCCATGCCAAAGAGCGCCCGTTGCACCGACGCTGAATGCCAGGCTCCACCTACCTGGACTGAAATGATCTTTCAAAACCAAAGAAACAAGGAAACACCACTGCCAATTCAAGCAGCCAGCTCACCGCGCCGCCACCGCTGAAACAACACGCCAACACCCTCGTTCAGTTGGCATAACAGTTGTGCTTCTGGTGCTCTTGCCGAGATCAACAGCCGGCGTTGCCGCCCACCAGAGACGATTTTCCCAGCCATCGAAAACAGCCGGTATCGCCACCGCTTCAGATCCCAACACCCAGCTTCATGACCACCGGGTAGCACGGCCAGCTGCAGCCATGCGACCAAGTTCAAAGCGAACATTGCCAGGTCAGCCCACGCCTGATTCGCGGTAAAAGACCAATACGGCAGCTTGCCCAACCCCGTGCTCTTGAGCGTTTTGATCCGATTTTCGCACCGGCCACGCGCACGATGCCGAGCATCGAGGAACGCCACGTTGAACCGCGGAGCATTGGTCAAGAACGCCGTCACCCGATTCCCGTCCGTATCGAACAAGTTCGCTTTCGCACCGGGATGCAACGGCTCAGCACGCAGGTAAATCCGAGTTCCAGGCGGGTATTGCCTCAACTCCAAGACCTTCGTTGCATCAATCACCCACGCATCATCACGCTGATCTCCGTTAGCGTCCAGGGCTGGTTCCCAGTACTTCTTCTGATCGATCCACCGGATGAACCGCTCCTTGAGAACCGGCAGCGAATACGACGTGGAGAATTGGATCCCCAGCGAATCCAGGTGGTGCAAGAACTCCCGGGAGGAGCCGGCACTATCGGTACGGACCAGGATCTTCTCACCACGAAGGTTCCCGTGCTCGTCATAGAAATCATCAGGCAACTGAGCCAGCGCTTGGCCGAGCACCTCGATATGCGAGGCGGCGGAATTAGCGCCCCGGTTTCCCGGGCGCAACTGCACGGCGAGGACTTCGCCGGTGCCGTTGGCTTTGCCGTAATCGGCCATGGCAATCATCGGTGAAAAACCGTACCCACCTTTATACGTCCCAGCGCTGTTTTCCTTCTCAGAATGAACATGCACTAGCGACGCATCGAGGTCAATAATCAGCGGATTGGCTGCCGTGGCCAGCCGGGCTGGATTCCGCGGCCCGGCCGCATTCCAGACTTTGGAGCGCAGGCTGCGGGTCATGGTGGCGAACCCGTAGGAGAAAGCTTCTGGCTGTTCTTTGATCCGGCCCATGAACCTGCTGATCGTGGCATCCGACGCTACTGAGCCAAAGAGTTCTGGTGCGGCTCGTAGCTGGTCAATATCTGTGGCTTGTTCACCGCCGGCCGCCAAGGACAGGGCCAGTGCGCCGAGGATCTTGCCTGGACGGTGCGTTGCGGTAGCGGGTACGAACTGGCTGAACCTGTCTTCGCAGAGCCTGCGGAAGTCCACCGCGTTCAGGAAGCTGGTCAGCACCGACAACCCTGCGTGAGAGACCAGAGATTGACTGGTGAGTTGGGTCGGGATGGCAGGGAAAACTTGGGTAGAATGGTTCACAGAAAAGGTGATCCTTTGTACGGGTATTTTGGAAGCTTCAACAACTCCTATTTTCCCTGTTCAGGTCACCTTTTCATCTTTTAAGTCAGTTAATGACTACCGGCCTTCATGAAATACCCGGGCTAGCCCGAAGCGCATGGATAGCGAGCCCTGCTTGGCCGCCTCGTCGCTGGCTCCGGGATCTCCGGTGACATACAACCCGGGGATGCCGAGGCTGCCGCCGGCCCGGGTGATCTCCATGAGCGAGTTCAGCACGGTGGCCGGCTGCTCCTTCCCGGCGTCGTGCCCGTGGCCGCGCGCCTCGAAGCCGACGGCGTCGATGCCGCAGTCGACCTCGGGCGTGCCCAGGATCTGTGCGATCTGCTCGCCCGGATCGCCGAGCGAGACGTCCACCGTCTCGCATCCGAAGCTGCGCGCTTGGGCTAGCCGGTCGGCGTTGAGATCCGCAACGATGACGGTCGCCGCGCCGAGCAATTGCGCCGAGGTGGCCGCCGCCAGGCCCACGGGACCGGCGCCGGCGACATACACGGTCGATCCGACCGTCACCCCGGCACCAATGGCTCCGTGGTAGCCAGTGGGGAAAATGTCCGAAAGCATTGTCAGATCAAGGATTTTCTCCATGGCCTGGTCGCGGTCCGGGAATTTCAGCGCGTTCCAGTCTGCGTATGGAACCAGCACGTATTCGGCCTGCCCGCCGACCCATCCGCCCATGTCCACATAGCCGTAGGCGGAACCCGGACGGTCCGGGTTGACGTTCAAGCAGATGCCGGTCTGTCCGACCTTGCAGTTGCGGCAGCGGCCGCAGGAGATGTTGAAGGGCACCGAAACGACGTCCCCCACCTTGAGGAACTCCACGTCGCGACCGACTTCGATCACTTCTCCGGTGATCTCGTGGCCCAGCACAAGACCCTCCGGGGCAGTGGTGCGGCCACGGACCATATGCTGGTCGGAGCCGCAGATATTGGTGGCGATGGTGCGCAGGATGACGCCGTGGTGGACCTGGCGGCCAATGTTTGCCGGGTGGACTCCCGGGCCGTCCTTCAATTCAAATTCCGGATACGGCGAATCGATGAGTTCGACCTTGCCTGCGCCGGCGTAGCTTACTGCCAAGTTGCCCATGGTGGACCTTTCCCTTGAAATATCAGTTGGATACTAATTGGAATTAGGCCAAGTCTCCTCATGAGTGTGATCTATGTCAATAGGAAACCGAAACTTGACTCGCGCTCCCGCCGATGCCAGAGGGAGGGGCTACCCGTCCAATTCCTCGGTCAATCGCTGGGAAATAATGCTCTTTGCGGTGCTCTGCAGAACCGTCAAAGATTCCTCGATGAGCGGCGCCCCCTTGCTGCCCTTGCGCGTCACCGCGACGATTCGCCGCGATGGCTTGATTGCTCCGGAGATTCGGCGGCGCACCACATTCTCCGCGCTGCCCAAGGTCGCCAAGCGCGGCATCAACCCCACTCCCAGGCCCGCCCCGATGAAGGCGATCATCGTTTCCCACTCGACCGCCTCGTGGGCAATATGCGGGGTGACCCCCAGCGAGGTGAAGGCGGCAACGAACAGGGCTCGATAGACCGATTGCTCCGAGTCCGAGATCCACGGATCCTCGGCGAGCTCTGAGAGCGACACCGATTTATTCATCGCCAGCCGATGCTCCGCGGGCAGCACCACATCGAGCGGGTCATCGAGCAGCGCCGTCTGCTCGAACTTGGCGTTGCCGCCACTTGATCCAGGTGTTTGCGATGCCACGATCACGGCGAGGTCGATCCGCTCGGCCAGCAATAGATCCAGGCAGCGCTGCGGCTGGGCTTCCATGAGCCGAACCTCGACATGCGGCCGCGTTCTGCGCAGGGTCGATGCCAGCGGGGCCAGCAGCTGCGCTGCCGCCGTCGAAAAACCGCCCAGTCCGAAATCGCCCTGGACCTGCCCTTCGGCCGACAGCGCCGAGGACCGCAGCAGCTCCCATTGCGTCACAATGTCGTCGAGTCCCGCCACAAAGTGCCGGCCTGCGACGGTCAACCGCACCCCGCGCCCATCCTTGATCATCAGCTTGATTCCCAGGGAACGCTGCAGCTCACGAAGCTGTGCGGAGACCGCCGATGGCGAGTATCCGGTGAGTTCGGCGGTCCGTGCAATGGTGCCCGCCGAGGAGAAGACTCGAAGGGTAATGAGTCGAGGATCAATCATGCACCTATTCTGCACGATTTCATTCACTTTCTTGCGCTTTTCTTGTTGGCCGATTGTTTCTAGTCTCAACTCATATGGTGATTCGACTCACAATGAATCTTCCCCATTTTCACATTCATGGGCGCCTGCAGGCGTCCGGCTTCTAGGAGTAAAATATGACCGCTTCGGTAAGCACTCCGCACTCGACGCGTGGCAAGCTCGCCTCAACGGTAAGCGATGAACAGCTCGCCGAGATTACCGAACTCTTTCAGAATCGGCGCAAGGGCTACTCGCTTGAAGCACCGTTGTACACAGATCCTGCGGTATTCAAGGTCGAGATGCAGGCAATCTTCGGAACCCACTGGCTCTTTGCCGCCAGCGTTGCCGAAATCCCGGAGGCCGGAGACTACGTCACCCTCGACTACGGGCCGCATTCGCTGATCGTTTTGCGCACCGAGGACGGAGGCGTCAACGTGCTGCACAACGTGTGCCGCCACCGCGGGGCCCGCGTGCTGACCGAAGCTTCGGGCAGCACCGGCAACCTGGTCTGCGGCTACCACTCGTGGACCTACTCCCCCGAGGGCAACCTGATCCACGCCTCGGCTCCGGGCGAGGGAACCTTTGACAAGAATTGCTTTGCGCTCAAGCGCGCCCACGGCCGGATCCACGCCGGGCTGATCTTTGTGTCCTTGGCCAAGGAGCCACCTGAGGATTTTGACCAGGTCGCCGAAATTTTCGAACCCTACCTGGCCCCGCATGATATTTCCCGCGCCAAGGTCGCCTACCAGCAGAACATCATCGAAGAGGGCAACTGGAAGCTGGTGATGGAGAACAACCGCGAGTGCTACCACTGCGATGGCCACCCGGAACTAGCCTGCTCGCTGTTCCCCACCCGGGGCCTGACCGACGAGACCGTCCCTACGCATCTCGAAGAAGTCTGGGAACGCAACCAGAAAGCCCAGGCAGGGCTGGAAGAACGCTGCCGCCGCTACGGGATCCCGTACGAAGTCGTCGAGGAGCTGGACACCCGCGTCGCGGGGATCCGCATTTCCCGTGAATCCCTGGATGGCGACGGAGAGTCCTTCTCCGCCGACGGGCACCGGCTCTCGAAGAAGCTGCTCGGCGAGCTGCGCGACTTCCGCTTGGGCCGCTGCTCCATGCACCTGCAGCCCAATAGCTGGTTCCACTTCCAGTCCGACCACGTGATCACCTTCGCCGCGTTCCCTATTAACGAGCATCAGACCCTGGTGCGCACCACCTGGCTCGTGGCCGACGATGCGGTGGAGGGCGACGACTACGATCTGGAGACGCTCACCCACACCTGGAAGCAGACGAATCTGCAGGACAAGGCCTTTGTCGAGCTCTGCCAGTCCGGAGCCAGCAGCCCCGCCTACGAACCCGGCCCGTACATGAAGAGCGAATACCAGGTCGAAGCATTCATCAACTGGTACACGCAGCGCGTTTTGGAGCACCTGGCATGACCGGTACCGCCAAGCTCCTGAGCAGCGCCCAGCGCCTGCGCGGGCTGGAAATGCCCTGGAACAGGGTGCTCAGCAGCCAAGAAGGCCCGGCGAGCGCAGCGCGCGCACTGGGCCCCTGGCATCCCCAGGAATTCCTGGCCGAATGCGTGCAGACCATCGAGGAAGCCGGCGGGCTGATGACGTTCGTCTTCCGCCGCCTCGATGGCGCCCCGCTGGCGTTCCGCGCCGGGCAGTACCTGAACATCGCTTTCCCGGTGCATGGCGAAGACCAGGAGACGGTGGACCGCAGCTATTCGATTTCCAGTGCGCCCACCGTGCCCTGGACATTCAATGTCAGCATCAAGCGCGACCCCAAGGGACTGGTATCCACCTGGGCGCATGAGAACCTGCGTCCGGGCATGGTGCTGGACATGCTCGGCCCGGTCGGGGCCTTCCACCTGGGCGATTCCGACCGCCGCGCCCGCTTCCTGTTCCTGGGTGCCGGGGCCGGGGTCACTCCGATCATCTCCATGGTGCGCACCATCCACTCGCTGCCCGGCCAGGCCGATGTGGTGGTGCTCTGCCACGGCACCGTGCCCGGAGACTTCCCCTTCTGGCGCGAGCTGGAATACATCAAGCAGGTCGATCCGCGCATCAGGGTCTCCTACTCGCTCGGAAATCGCGAAAAACCCGCAGATTGGGACGGATACTCCGGACGGCTCACCGCCGAAATGATCGAGGCGGTGGCCCCGGATGCCAACGGGCGCAAGGTGTTTGCCTGTGGTCCGGAAGGCTATCTGAATTCGGCCACCAAGCTGCTGCGCGAAGTCGGCGTGGATGACACCTCGGTGTTCATGGAATTCTTCTCCGGAGACCGCAAGACGCTGCTCGAATACCAGGCAGAAATCGCACTGGCAGAGGGCATCGCGGAAGAAGTCGCCGAATCGGTGGAGGAGTTCTACGAGAGCCAGCCGCCGGAGCTGAGCATGTACGAGCCGGACTATGACGAAACGGGCACCCTCGAGGCCGTCGGCCAAAAGCTGGTCGTGGTCGACTCCGACGTTCCGCTGCCGCCGGCCGAACCGCTGGTCACCGAAGAAGAGCCGCCTGCCGCCTCCTCCTTCCCCACCGTGGGCGAAGGCGAGCTGACCATGACCTTCCTGCGGACCGCGATCAACGTCAAGATCAACTCGGATGAGCGCATCCTCGGGGTAGCCCAACGCGCCGGAGTGCGCATCGGGGCCAACTGCCAGGAAGGCATGTGCGGCTCCTGCAAGGTCGTCAAGCTCGAAGGGGACGTGGAGATGAACCACCAGGGCGGAATTCGCGCCCGGGAGATCACCGCCGGCAAGTTCTTGCCCTGCTGCTCCACCGCGCAAACCGATCTGGTCATCGATGCCTAGCCGTCGCGGCCCGATCCCCCAGTACCGCCAGCAGTTGCTCCACCACACCATCAGTACATAAGGAGTCCCCCATGTCTCAAACTTCACCTCGGGTCGTCATCATCGGAGCCGGAATCGTCGGCGCTAACCTGGCGGACGAACTTGTCCAACTGGGCCACACCAATACCTTGGTTATCGAACAGGGCCCGCTGGATATCCCCGGCGGCTCCACCTCCCACGCCCCGGGCCTGGTCTTCTCGTCCAACGGCTCGAAATCCATGACCGAATTCGCGCAGTACACCATCGAGAAGCTCGACTCTCTGGTGGGCGCCGACGGTCGCGGCTCCTACCTGCGCGTGGGCGGGCTGGAGATCGCCACCACCGAAGCGCGCTTGGCAGATCTGCATCGCCGCGCCGGGTGGAACCGCTCCTATGAGGTGGAGGCCCACGTGGTCGACGCGGAGGATTGCCTGAAGAAGTTCCCGATGCTCAACCCCGAGCTGGTCCTCGGCGGCCTCTACACGCCGAACGACGGATTGGCTCTGGCCGCCAAGGGAACCCAATTGGTGATGGAACGCGCCAAGGCCGCGGGCGTGGAATTCCGCGACCGCACCGTGGTCACCGATATCGAGCAATCCGGCGGCAAGGTCACCGCGGTCATCTGCGGCGAGGACCGCTTCGAGGCAGATATCGTGGTCTCCTGCGCGGGTTTCTGGGGCCCGAATATCGGAAAGATGGTGGGCACCGAGATCCCGCTGCTGCCTTTGGGACACCAGTTCGCCTGGACCACCCCTGCGCCATCCCTCGCGGGCATCAACGAACTGCCGGCCGGCGCCAGCCGGCCGATCCTGCGCTACCAGGATCGCGACCTCTACTACCGCGAGTGGGGAGAGAGCATCGGCATCGGCTCCTACGCGCACCGCCCGATGCCCGTGGACCTGGACACCCTGCGGACCTACAAGCCCGAGGAAATCACCTCCGAGCGGATGCCATCCTCGCTGGACTTCACCCCCGAGGACTTCGCCGCCGAATGGGAAGCGACCAAGGAACTGCTGCCGGATCTGCGCAATACCCAGATCCAGCGCGGCTTCAACGGGATCTTCTCCTTCACCCCGGACGGCGGTTCGCTGGTGGGCCAGTCCAAGGAGGTCGACGGCTTCTTCGTGGCCGAGGCCGTGTGGGTCACCCACGCGCCGGGCATCGCCAAGGCCGTGGCCGAACTGATCACCACCGGCACCTCGAAGACCGATCTGAGCGACTGCGACCTGAACCGCTTCGAGGACATGCAAACCACCAAGGAGTACGTCAGCGAAACCTCGCAGCAGAACTTCGTGGAGATCTACGATATCCGCCACCCGCTGGAGCCGCGGCTGAAGCCGCGCAATGTGCGCACCAGCCCGTTCTTCTCCCGGCAGCAGGAACTGGGAGCCTTCTTCCTGGAAGGCACCGGCTGGGAGCGCCCGCATTGGTACGAGGCCAATGCTTCCCTGCTCGAGCAGCTGCCCGCCGAATGGGCCGCCCCGGCGCGCGATGACTGGTCGGACATGTTCCACTCGCCGATTGCCGCGGTGGAAGCCTGGAAGACGCGCACCGCCGTGGCGATGTTCGACATGACCCCGCTCAAGCGCGTGGAGGTCACCGGCCCGGGCGCCGGGCAGATGCTCCAGGGCCTGACCACAGCGAATATGCTGCGTGCACCTGGCATGGTCAGCTACACCCTGTTGCTGGACGTCGCCGGCGGCATCACCAGCGATATCACCGTGGCCCGCATCTCCGAAGAGCTCTACCAGGCCGGCATCAACTCGAATGTGGATGTCGCCTATCTGGACCGCGAGGCCCGCAAGTTCAACGAGGCGAACCCGGGCCAGTGGGTGTCCGTCCGCGATATTACCGCCGGAACTTCCTGCATCGGGCTCTGGGGTCCGCTGGCCCCAGAGGTGATGGCCAAGGTCAGCGAAGACGATATGAGCAATGAGGGGCTCAAGTACTTCCGCACCAAGCAGATCTCCATCGCCGGCATTCCGGTGACCGCGATGCGCCTGTCCTATGTGGGCGAATTCGGCTGGGAGCTCTACGCCTCGGCGGATGTCAGCGCCAAGCTCTGGGATGTGCTTTTCGAAGCCGGCCAGGAGCACGGCATCATCGCCGGTGGACGCGAAGCGTTCAACTCCATGCGACTGGAGAAGGGCTTCCGCTCCTTCGGCACCGATATGACCAGCGAGCACGAGCCGGAACAGGCCGGGCTGGGCTTCGCGGTCAAGGCCACCAAGACCGTGGACTTCGTGGGCAAGGCCGCCCTGGCGGACCGCGCCGCCGCGGCCACCAAGCGGCTTCGCTGCCTGACCATCGATGATGGCGTGTCCGTGGTCCTGGGCAAGGAACCGGTCTACGTGGACGGGGAACCGGCAGGCTACGTCACCAGCGCCACCTTTGGCTACACGGTGCGCAAGCCCATCGCCTACGCCTGGCTGCCGAAGACTGTGCAGACCGGAGATGCGGTGCAGATCGAGTACTTCGGTAAGCCGATCGCCGCGACCGTGGTCGATGATCCGCTGTACGATCCGCAGATGGACCGGCTGCGCGGAGTTTCGCTGGCCACCTCGGCCAGCTAGCCACATCCGGCCTCCGAGGGGCCGGGTAGCCGTTCATAACGAACAGCTGCCCGGCCTTTTGCCGTATATACGCATATATAGGTACGAGACGCGCGCTGCGTTCTGGTTTCCGCGTCGTTTGATCAGCAGTGGAACTACCCGGGGTTCCTCAAGACCGGGCTTCGTCGTTGGCATCCTGTGTGATGAACTACCGCACCCGTCCGATGTTCAGTAAATAGATGCATTCCGGTAGTTACGGAACAATGCAATTAACTGAACATTCCAGTCGCGAATAGACCTACCGCGAGCATCATTGAGCGCATACGGCAGGATTCGCTGGGTTGAGGAGTCCTTTCGTCATGGCCTTCGGCAATTCAGCACAGGGACGTTGCCCGCTTATAGTGGTGTCAATTTTATACTGTTAACGGTATAATATTGACATGAAGCAAAGCTATAGAGACATCTTGCGAGAGATCGCCTACGACAACTATGGCTACGTCACTGTCACCGGCGCCACCGACGCTGGCGTGCCGGCGGTGGAGCTGCCAAAACTTGCCGCCCGAGGCGGTTTGGAACACACCGGGTACCGCCTTTACCGGGTCACCGACATTCCACCAACTGACCACGATCAGTTCGCGGAAGCTACCTTACGAGCGGGCGCCGATTCCCACCTGCGAGGAGAAACTGTCCTTGCCCTCCTAGGGCTGGCGGATGTGAACCCTCGAAAAATCACAGTTGGTACAACCCATCGCGTACGTCGAGCTATGCCTAGCTATATAAATCTCGTTCGAGCTTCAGTAGACACAAAAGTGACTCACTATCAGGGGATTCCGGCGCAACGGGTTGCCGAAGCCCTCATTGAATGCCGCGGACAAATACCCGCATCACGACTACGAGACGCCGCGATCAGGGCCCGCGCCGAAGGACTTCTCACCTCTGCAGAATGGCGCCAGGTACGTAAGGAACTTTCCGTATGAAGTATCCAACCCCACCCGCAAATCTCACAGCGCTCAACCAGCGCATTAGAAACTTAGAAGGCGAGGAAAGCTTAGTCACCCGGCGACGCACCTCCATGGCACTGGTCATTGTCGGGCAAATGCTCCCCGGAGGATCCGTAAAAGGTGGAAGTGCTATGGCATTGCGATATGGCACTGGAACACGATTCACGCGTGACCTCGACGCCGCACGGGCCAGTGGACTGGCAAAGTTCCGCGATGATTTCGCAGATCGCCTCCTAGAAGGATGGGAGGGCTTCACCGGACGTCTTGTTGAAAAGAAGCAACTGAAACCCGCAGGAGTCCCGGCTTCCTACGTAATGAAACGCTTCGACGTCAAGCTCGACTACAAGGGAAAAGCATGGTGCACCGTCCCCTTTGAACTGGGCCACAATGAAATCGGCGACGCGGAACACCCCGTACTGGTTCTTGCCGAGAACCTTATCGACATGTTCACTTCTCTCGGCTTACCATCCCCAGCTCCTGTGCCGGTAATGCCAGCAGATCATCAAATCGCCCAGAAAATCCATGCATCTACCGCTCCTGGAAGTGACCGAGCCCGGGACCTCGTAGACCTTCAGCTGCTGGGCACCCAAGAGCAACTAGATCTCACGCAAGTACGATCAACCTGCGTCCGACTATTCACTTACCGCAAAGCGCACCCTTGGCCACCTGTAGCGGTTGAAGAAACCGACTGGGAATCCCTCTATGCTGAAGCAGCAAATGGACTCAACGTAGCCGCTGATGTCATCTCCGCCGTTCAATGGGTCAACGAATTCATCGCCCAGATCGATCACGCCCCATCAACCACTTCTAACCCCCATTCTTCATCAACTGGGCCCAACCCTTGAGCCGTGATGATGCGAAGCTCTCTCACTACCGCAGTAGACTTCGAGACTTGGTGTCCAATTTGTCCCAGTTCTACGTGGAGCTAATTCAACCGCATACACCTGGCCCAATTACAAGGTGGGGCCCTTCGAATTGCACTGCCCGTTGACCTGAACCGCCTCCGTCACAACTTGGTCCTGATGCGCTGGGCAGGTCGCCCTCGGTCGCACCGCGGAAACCTCTGGAACACAAGGAAAGCCGCTGCATCATCGGCCTTCCAAGCGATGATGCAGCGGCTACTTTTCCAGCGCGGCGCCGGCGACAGATCCCACTCCGGATCCCGGCCAACGCGCACCGTGAAGATACTGTTTTTGCCTTGCACCTGTCGTTTCAACGTCCTGCGCAGCCATGCGGACTGGCTTGCCCTGCACTGATGCTCGAAACGCTGGCGAACAGCTACCGGCGTCCGACCATGGGAGCTCCTTTCGATTCGGCATCTTCAAGGGCGGCGAGCGCCGCCTGCGTCGCGTGCAGGATCAACAGGGCGGTAGTTACCGTGCCTACTCCCCCAGGCACCGGGCTCATCGCCCGGACCAGAGGCTGCACCGATTCCGCGTGGACGTCGCCTACCAGCTGGCCATCCTCGGTGACATTGGTGCCCACATCGATGACCACCGACGAATCGCTGACCTCATTGCCGGTGAGCAGGTTCGCACGACCCACCGCCACAACGGTCACCGCCGCGCCCCTGGTGATCTCGGCGAGATTGGTAGTTCGTGAATGGCAGATGCTCACCGTTGCGTCGCGCTGCAGCAAGAGCTGGGCGAGCGGTTTGCCCACCACTGCGGAACGGCCCACCACCGCAACGTGTTCCCCGGCGAGTGGGACTTGATAGTATTCGAGGATTTCGATGACCGAACGTGCCGTAGCCGGCGCAAAGGCCGGCTGGCCCACGCTGAGCCTGCCCAGGCTCAGCGGGTTGGCTCCATCGATGTCCTTGGCCGGGTCGATCAGCTGCACCAGGGCCGCCGGATCAACCGATTCGGGCAGCGGCGTCTGCAAAATAATGCCGTGCACCGTCTCATCTGCGTTCAAGGCGCGGATCGTTTGGGCCAGCTCCGACTGGGTGCCGGAGGCCAGGTCGAGCACCTGGCAGTGAACTCCGAGCCGTTCGGCGGCGCGTTCGATGGAGCGCACGTACCAGGCCGTTGCCTCGTTGTCGGTTGCGAGCACCACCGCCACTCGGGCGGTGATCCCTTCGCTCGCCAGCTGCGAAACGAGTTGGCCGGTGCGTTCACGGATGGCGGCGGCCACCGGCTGTCCGGTGAGGCGTTGCGCGGTCACGCAGCCACCACCGAGCGGACCTGCGCACTGAGTGCTTCTGCCGCCACGATCGCGTCGGAGGCTTGGCCGGCCACCAGGCTCAAGCGTTCGCGCTGTTCGGCATCGTGTATTGCCGCAATATTCATTTCCAGCGTCACCAGCGCGGTACCCAGGGCAGCTCGCGCCGCTTCGGCGGCGGCAGCCACATCGCTGATCACCGAGCGGTTTCCGATCTCGACCAAACGCTGGGCGAGCTCAATGACCGCCGCGGAGGATTCAACGGTTGAGATCAACGGGGCCGCCGCTGCAATGGTGGCGTTTTGTATGGCCGCGGTACGCGCTGCCAGTTGCTCTTCATCCTCTTTGGGCATCCTGTATGCATCGCCTAAGGCCCCGAACAATCGCTCGTCTTCCTGCGCTTCGAAAAGCGCCGAACGCATCAGTATGCGTGCATGTTTGGCGATCGGCTGAGCCTTGTCCTCGACCTCTCTGAATCGCGGTCCGGAGGTGAATTCGGCAACCATGGACACCAGCGCGGCACCCTGGGCGGCGTGCAAAGCTGCGGCAGCACCTCCCCCTGGAGTAGGCGCCTTAGAAGCGAGCCGTTCAAGGTAGCTGGTGATTGTTTCGTTGGAGATCATTGGGTTTTACCCTCGCTCAGAATGCTTGGCTGTGGAGCCCTGGGCCAACCGGAGTGAAGATTTTGCGTCCGGGCCGGAGCGGCATGAATGTGCAGCGCCGGCCATTCGTGACGGTTATTCTTATGGCCTCAGGACCGTTGGATTTCGCGCGAATCAAGGGCACCCTTGGGGCTCAGCACAAAATCTTCATTTGGTATCCAATTGGTATATCAGGTTACCTTGAAGCCTAAAACACATGCCGAATGCTGGTCAAGAGTTTTTTGCTCTACTTAGGAGAAAGAGGCCTCGAATGCTCTATTCCAGCCACCTTGCGCCGAAGAGCGCACACCGCGCAACTATCGCACCCTTCGGCCCGGATCTAATCAATCCAGGTTTTGCCCATTTCCACGAGCAGCGATTGGAAGGCGTTTTCGGCTGGAGCCCGAACTCGATCCCGGCGTTGGGCGAGGACCACACTGCGCGACGCGGCGGCTTGGCCCAGCGACAGGATCTTGACTCCGGGATGGTTGTTCATCACCGCGGACTTCGGGGCCAGGGCGATGCCCAATCCCACCGAGACCATTGCCTGCGCTTCCTGGTAATCATTTGCCTGAAAGGAAATCTTCGGCGAAAACCCGGCAGCATTACAAGTCCGTTCCAAAAGCTCCGCCACCGGATGCTCATTCGCGCGGACGATCCACTGCTCTTGCGCCGTATCTGCCATGTCGATCTCATCTAGCTTTGCCAAAGGATGCTCCACCCCAACCACAAGCACCGTCGGCTCGGTGAACAGCGTCGTCAGTTCGAAATCCGCACGATTCAACTTGTGCCACTCGTACTCCCAGGGCAACCCCAAGGAAATCTCCCCCTTGGAGAGCAGCGAAATGAGCTCCTCCAAACGGGTGCTGCGCACGTCGAGATTGACCGAGGGGTACAGCTTGCGGAAGCGGCTGATCACCAGCGGCATGAACGAGCTTCCGAGTGTAGGAAAAGTCCCCAAGCTCAGGCTTCCGCTTTTCAATCCCGCCAGTTGGTCCAGGTCTGCGACTGCGGCATCCATCTGCTGCAAGATATGCCTCGCGTGGGATGCGAGAACATGACCCGCGTCGGTTGGAGTCATGCCGCGCGCGTGGCGCTGCAGCAGAGGCTGACCGACCTCTTCCTCGAGCTTGCGCAGCTGTTGGGATACTCCCGACGGCGTATAGAAAAGCTCATCCGCGGCCGACGTGACAGATCCGCCCTCAATCACTGCGAGCAATATTTGCAGTCTCTTCACGTCAAGCATGTTCTCTCCTTGTAGTAATAATTCAATGCACTCCAGAAACGCAACTTCTACTGGATTCTTGATTGAACTTTCAGACGCTCCGACATCATTATCCCGTTGGCTGCCCAACGATTGCGCCGAGTAAAGCCTAGTAAATCGCGGAATTTAGCATTGCTGCAATCTAAGGCATTTTTCGTGACTACCTGCACACTCTGCCTTCCCAGATCATCGATTCATGACAACCGTGCTACCCGACACAAGCGATGGTCGGCGCGGTGGGCTCGATAGCTGACTTGAGCCCTATTGCATGATCAATGGAGGGAACATGGAGGCGTGGGGTACCAGCAAATTCTGGGTGTGCGAACGAAACGGGCTCAAGATCCCCGGCTTTACCGTCGGGGCGGTCTTGCTTCGCTTCCTTAGGGCCCTAGATCCGCGCCAAATCGACGGCGTCGGCGGCTCAAGCTCAGAACCCGGCATCGATGTCGATTCACTCATGGATGTCGGTGTCCCGGTACGAATTCTGGCCCCTGCGGCACCTGTTCATGATGCTGTCGATGCGTTGCACCAATCCGAGCAGGAACGCCAGGTATCACTGATCGAAGCCTTTTATCCGGCCAAAGCGGTCAAGGCACGCTGAGCGGGCGGGCGTAAAACCTGTCAGGTTCGCATCGAGCAATGGCAATTCTTCACTCGAACCTTTTACTGCCTCTGGGACTGAATGTGCGCTGATATGCCGGGAAGTTTGCCCGTTTGAGCACAACCGTTCGCAGCGGACGCCCGTTTGATCCGCTGCAGCCAGTGCTAATGCCGAGGGACAGCAAACCCAATGCCCGCTTCCGGTGCATCGGGGCGCGCGAAAAGGACACTCAGCTTGCCGCGTCCATGAAGAACGGTGATCGTCACCTTTACAGGTCTGTCTTCGGAGACCACGCATTCAACGTTCATCTGCTGCGAGTACCGTGAACTCGCCGAGCAGTTCTGCCCGAAGCTTGCCCAGCCCCAGTAGCGGCGGTCCATCTTCATGCTGAACTCAAAAGTCTCTCCGGGCGCTACAGCTCCGGGATCGACGGTAAAAACGTACTGCGGTAGGAATCGGTCGCTAGCTCGTTCCATCGACACGTCAAAACTCGGTGTCGATTCGGGTTCTTCTGGATCGGCTGGCTCTTCGGAAGGCTCCGGCGAAGGCTCCGACGTTGGCTCCGGCGAAGGGTCCAGCGTCGGCTCGACCGTCGGCTCAGGCGAAGGGTCCAGCGTCGGCTCGACCGTCGGCTCCGGCGAAGGCTCGACCGTCGGCTCCGGCGAAGGCTCCGGTGTCGGCTCCGGTGTCGGCTCCGGCGAAGGGCCCGAAGTCGGCTCGACCGTCGGCTCCGGCGAAGGCTCCGGTGTCGGCTCCGGCGAAGGGCCCGAAGTCGGCTCGACCGTCGGCTCCGGCGAAGGGTCCAGCGTCGGCTCGACCGTAGGCTCAGGCGAAGGCTCGACCGTCGGCTCCAGCGTCGGCTCGACCGTCGGCTCCAGCGTCGGCTCCGGCGAAGGGTCCAGCGTCCGCTCGACCGGAGGCTCCGGCGAAGGGTCCAGCGTCGGCTCCGGCGTCGGCTCGACCGTAGGCTCCGGCGAAGGGTCCAGCGTCGGCTCCGGCGTCGGCTCGACCGGAGGC
>NZ_NRGT01000055.1:21560-23873 GCF_002332285.1 Glutamicibacter sp. BW77
GGCTCCAGCGTCGGCTCGACAGTCGGCTCAGGCGTCTGCTCCGACGTTGGCTCAGGCGAAGGATCAACCGTAGGTTCGGGTATTGGATGATCCGAGGCTTCGGCTACAGGCGGCATTGTAGGTGTGCCCGGCTTGCCCAAGCCCAGAGGATAATCAGTAATAGAGATATCGGGGAGAACCGATCGCGGGTCCTCTGGACTCTGCAGAGGCAAGCGCACTAGGCTGTCATCCAGCCCCTCCCGGCCCTCCGATTCGGGCGTGGCGGACTCAAATGATACGAGATCCATGAAGATGTCCTCCAATGCGGAGGGCGCATCGACCGGATCTACGATTTCCGGATCTTGTTCAACGGGCCGCTCCTGGGGCAACATAACGGGTGCTGTTGTAAGGCTGCCAACACGCGGCGTCAAGATGCCGACCGCTGATGCAGCCACCGCCAACGCAGCTAGGCCAGCTCCCACTCCAGCCACAACTGCCGAAGCACTCGCTGTTCCCGTCGCCACAGCTGCAGCCCCGGAACCGGCAGTCGATACTGCAGCCGAAGAACCACCGGTAGCGGCAGTAATTCCGCCACCGAGTTGCGCTACTCCCCCTGACGCTGAAATGCCCAAAACAGTGGTTCCCCCAACGAACAATGGCAGCACCACGCTGCGCATGGTCCCGCCGATGTTCTCAAGTTCGCCGTAAACAAGCGAACAGTCCGGGCATTTTTTAAGGTGCGACTTCAGCGAACGAGCGGCCTTGGGACTTAAGTTATTTCGAATGAAAGCGGGAAGCTGCTTGCGCGCAGACGCACAATCAGCCATGAGGTCTGCATGTTCCTTGAGGTGGGCAGCAAGGTAAGACTCGCGCAACCCCTCACGGGCTCTAACGGCCAAGGCAGACGCTGCGTTTGGAGTAATTCCAAGAATCGTTGCGATCTCGCGGGGAGGAAGTCCGTCTACTTCGTTATGCCACAAAACTGCACGCCATCGCTCAGGCAGCGATTTGAAGGCGCGGATAACGATCTTTGATTCGGCGCGCCGCATGACCTCGTCAGCGTCCGGGGTTTCACTCGTAAACTCAGCAATCTCATCGATGTCGGATTCACGCCGGGCAGCTCTGTTTCTAGAGAAAGCCTCTCTGGAAACGGAGGTCAACAGATACGCGCGGAAGAATTCGGTGGGCCCGGACCCATGCTTGAGGCTTGCGAAGACCCTCAAGAAAGCTTCGGACACAATGTCCTCTGCTTCTGACGGATTATCGGTATGCCGATAGGCAACTGCCAGCGCGACTTGCTTGTGGCGCTGGTACAGCCGTTCTTGGCTCACTTCATTTCCAACGCGCGCGCCCTGAATCAGTTCCGAATCGCTTACCCTTGCAATTTCAGCTCCCGAATCAATTGCCATAAAGTCCCCATACTTCGAAATCGATGCGTCCAGTAACCGACTTCGCCCCAGGAGGTTTTTCAAAGCCTCGCACTTATCCGGTTAATATTTGTAGACCCTACCACCAAGGAGAACCAAGGGGCTCCAATCAGACCTACCATTCCGATATTCACAGGATGCAATCAGACCCCAACTAATTGATACCCTTCGTTGCTTCAGCGACTGAACGGCTTGCGCCCCAAGCAGCAAGCCATTCAGTCGTCCATGCGGACGGCGAGATTTCGAGTCCCCCAAGCACCCGATTCGCCGCCTATGCACGTTAAGAGTCCCCGACTAATGAATCATGACGCGACTTTAGACAAGTTCTTTTAATTTTGTTTTGTATCGGGACTTCGGTAGCACTTCCCACCACTTTTACCTCCTTTTGTCGAAGCAGGCAGCCTCCTCCCAAGTTCTAGAGGCTAGGCAGGTTGTTGAACTGAAAGGTGTGAAAAATAATCCAGTCGGAGCTATGCTGAATCTCGCCTAGCTATTCAGCCTGACTCAGTCATGCACCGGGGAATTCATGCCACCTATTCATGACAGATATCCCATTTCACGATCAATGGCCACTACTCATTTGTTGAGGTCATTGCGCCGGTGGTGCATTTTCCGATTGCTGCTGTTCCCCAATTCCTGTGCAGTTCCCCCAAGCGAGGCCAAGCCATCATTCTGCCGTTTGTTGATGGAACGGGCTTCGCATCTCGCGCTGGCTTACCCCAACGGACATGCCTCACATGTGATTCGTGTTCCTCAGTGCAGAGTTTTGCCTCCGGCTTCCTCCCCACCCCACCTTGCAGTGACGCAGTTGCCATCGGCTAGGCCTTAAAATCCTTCTCTCGGCCAAAGGACTTTCACCTCCAAGAAATGCCCATGCTGGGCGTACACGAAAGATGCCCGGAACTGC
>NZ_NRGT01000055.1:23904-24234 GCF_002332285.1 Glutamicibacter sp. BW77
GCAGTTCCGGGCATCTTTCGGTCCCTAGGCTTTAGCTATGTCGACGGTTGCCGCGCCGAGAAATCAGCACACCAGCGGCTGCCAAGAGCAGACCAGCGATCAACACAGACATCGTGGTGAACCGGTGTTTGCTAGATCCTGGTCCTTTTTAGGCGACTGCGGTTCGTCAGATGGATCCTCAGCCGTGGTCGACTCCTGAACGGATTCTTCCTCGGCTTGTTCGGTTTCAGTCGGCTCTCCAATTGGATCCCTGGTTGGCTCCTCCGAAGGATCAACTGTAGGTTCCACAGTCGGTTCCGTCGGATCCGTAGGTTCCACAGTCGGTTCCGT
>NZ_NRGT01000056.1:0-32475 GCF_002332285.1 Glutamicibacter sp. BW77
AACTTTCGGGGACCAGTTCAAAAGTAGGTGAGCCTTGGGCCCCTTTGCGTCTTTGAAACGGCTACTCTTTCAAAGTCTGAAATTTCGGACAAATGGTGAGGTGCCAGTCACATAGCAGTCCATGTTTCGGGTGTTATTAGATCTTGACCGCTGAAGCGCAACGCTTCCCCCGCCAGAGAGAAATAGGTACGCCATGACATCGGAGTCATTAACTACCCGGCCAGCGAAAGCCTCGCACGTTGCCAAATTTATCGTCTTCAGCTTGATCGGCATCGCGATGTTCTTCATCCCGATCACGCTGAACGGCACCAGCACGATTCCGCTGGACCACCTAGTGACTTTCATCCGCAATGCTTTGGGGCCGGCGGTACCTTTCTAGATTCTGATTCTGTTGCTAGCCGGAACCATCATGCCTTTCATCAACGGTGGCTGGAAAGCCTCCAAGCTTCGGATGGTCTTCGCCTTCGCCAATGTGGTGGGACTCGTGGTGGGCGCGGTTCTGATTTTTGGTGGGGGACCGGCATGGCTTACCGACGAGAGTATGGGACCCTTCCTGCTCAATAAGCTGGTGATTCCGGTGGGGCTGATCGTGCCGGTGGGTGCGGTGTTCTTGGCGTTGCTGGTCGGCTATGGGCTCATGGAATTCCTGGGCGTCTTTTGCCAGCCGGTGATGCGTCCGCTCTGGCGCACCCCGGGACGCTCGGCCGTGGACGCGGTCGCATCCTTTGTGGGCAGCTACTCACTGGGGCTGCTGATCACCGACCGCATGTATCGAGGCGGTCGTTACACCGGGCGCGAAGCAGCAATTATTGCCACCGGCTTCTCCACGGTGTCGGCAAGCTTCATGGTGATCGTTGCGAAGGCGCTGGATTTGATGGAGTACTGGAGCATGTACTTCTGGCTGGCCCTGGTGGTCACCTTTGCCGTCACGGCGATCACCGTGCGGATCCCGCCGCTGAGCCGCATCAAGGACGAAACGTACCTAGGCGTGGAACACCATGCCGAAGAAAAGGTCACCGGTCGACGTGCCGCGACCGCGTGGAACAAAGCGCTACTGGCAGTGCACCGTGCGCCGAGCTTTGCGCAGAATATGCGCGACAACGTCTGGGACGGGCTAAAAATGGCCATGGCCATTCTTCCCTCCATCCTTTCCGTTGGTCTGGCCGGTCTGCTGCTGGCCAAGTACACCCCGCTCTTCGACTGGTTAGGCTACCTATTTGTGCCTTTTGCCTGGGTAGTTGGGCTGGAAGATCCAATGCTGGTCGGCAAGGCTTCGGCCACAGGTATAGCCGAAATGTTCTTGCCCGCTACCTTGGCCGCCGGTCATGAATCCATCGAGCTACGCATGGTGGTCGCCATCATCTGCGTCTCGGCGATTATCTTCTTCTCGGCACTGGTCCCATGTTTGCTGGCCACCAGCATCCCGTTGCGCCTGCGCGATATGGTCATCATCTGGTTCATCCGCGTCGCTTTGACCATTTTGATCGCTACGCCACTGGTGCGACTGATGCTCTAGCTCAGGTCAATGAGTCATTGCTGCCACTGGCCCACGCAGCGTAGCGTGCGGCCGAGAACGCTACGATCTCGCCGGCACGCTCTGGCACCACGGTGGCGAAATTATTGTAGAGACGTTCGAATTCCATGGCGGCTAACTGCGTGGCAATGCGTTGCACCACCGGCCCCGATAGCGGAATGCGGTTGGGGTAGCTGCGCAAGAAGGTGACGTTTCCATCAGCTACCGGAAAGACTGAATCCCCGGCCAGCAGGACTCCCTGCGCGCCGGCTCCAGCTTCCCACAGCGCTACGGTACTCCCGGGGAAGTGCCCGCCAATCTGTTCCAGGCGGATTCCGTCAATTGGTTCAAAGGGTTCTGACCAAATCTTCACGTTGGCACTGCTGCGTTGGACCCAGTTTTGATCTGCGGCTGCGACATAGATGGGAGCGTCGCCGAACGCGCTGCTGTAGGCAGATTGCACCCCGTACATATGCGGATGGCTTGCCACAATCCCTTGGATACCGCCGCGCTTGCCGATCACCTCGAAGGCATGCTGATCCAATATCCCCGGAACGTCAAAGAGCAGATTTCCCGCCTTGGTCTGCACTAGCAAGGCGCTTTGACCGATTCCAATGTTCGCAGCGGTCAACGAGGTCAGACCGGGCTCAAGCTCGCGGAATTCTATGCGGTGGCCGGCTTCCAGCAATTCGGTGCGATGAGTCCAGCGTTGCAGACCGTCCGGAACAAACTGCCGTTCATCAACGCAGATGGGACAGAAATCTGGTGTTTGGGCCGATGGCTCAAACTCCACGGCACAGGCGGAGCACTGCCAATCGATTAGTTGCATACTTCTACTTCCAAAAGTTAGGGCGCAGGGGTGTCCCAGCCTAACTTGATCTGTGGTGCCTGCACAGGGTTAGAAGAGCATCCAACCGATGAGCGCGCTGGCAACGACAAGTAGCCATGGCGCTAGTTTCCACGAGTGCAAAGCGACAAATCCTGCGGTGGCCAGCACCAAAGTGGGAATAGTCGACGCGCCCTGCACAAACACCGGGGAGTAGAGCGCGGCCGCCAGAAGCCCCACCACCGCAGCATTAACTCCCATCAGCGCCCGCCGCGCGACGTTTGAATGCCGCAATCGCTGCCAGAACGGAAGGACCGCAGCAATGAGCAGGGCTGAAGGGAGGAAAATGGCCACCAGCGCAATCGCTGCGCCGAGAATTCCGGACGGTTCAGCTTGAAAGACCATTCCCAGATAGGCCGCGAAGGTGAATAACGGTCCGGGGACTGCTTGCGCTGCCGCGTAGCCGGCTAGAAAAGCATCATGTTCAACGAGTCCGGTGCTTACCGTCTGTACTTCGAGCATCGGCAAGACTACGTGTCCACCGCCGAAGACAAGCGCTCCGGTGCTGTAGAAGGTTTCAAACAAGTCCAGTGACCCGTGATCAAAAATTGCTGCTGCTACCGGCAGACCGAAGAGCAGCAAGAGAAAAATGGCAAGGTATATCAAGGCACCGCGCTTTGAATGCCGCGCGAAGCTGAACTCAGTTTGTTCTGCCGGTGGTGTTTGGCCACGTAGCCAGAGTAGCCCAATGAGTCCAGCTCCCAAGATCACCGCTACCTGGATCAGGGGAGACGGGAAGATGAGCACCAACGCCATGGCCGCCACAGCTAGTGTGGCCCGGGGTGCATCAGGTGCCAGCGTTTTGGCCATGCCCAATACTGCATGGGCCACCACCGCCACGGTGGCGGCCTTCAATCCAATTATCCACCCATCACCGATCAGCGAATCCAAGCTGTTTGCTGCGATCGCGAAGAGCACCAACAGCACTGCGGACGGCAGTGTAAATGCGGCCCACGCCGCGATCAGGCCCAGCGTTCCAGCACGTTGCAACCCCAAAGCCATGCCCACCTGGCTGGAGGCAGGGCCGGGTAAAAACTGGCAGAGAGCCACTAGATCCGCATAGGCGCTTTCGCTCACCCATTTCCTTTTGACGACAAACTCTTCGCGGAAGAAACCCAGATGCGCGGTGGGACCGCCAAATGCGGTGAATCCCATTTTAAGAAAGGCAATGAAAACTTCAGGTACCGAGGAACCCGGAGGGTGTTCACGAAGCGTTGAGTCGCGCGAAGATGTCATGACCGAAGTATTTCAGCTCAGGTATATAAAGAATGGCAGCCCATGCTTAGCGGTTGGTTAACAAGTGGTGAAGTGTTAACCCAGTGCAGAAATCGCCGTTAGCAGGGAACTGTTCGTAGAGTAGGACTCGTGAATTCAGATAAATCCCAAACGTCTTCCCCAGGGTTGGCCAAGCAGATTCTTGTGCTGGCTATTCCCGCCTTGGGCGCGTTAATTGCCGAACCGCTATTCCTGATGGCCGACTCTGCCATTATCGGACACTTGGGTGTTGCCGAACTTGCAGGTGCCGCATTGGGAACAACGGTGCTTCATACGGCCGTGGGTCTGATGATCTTTTTGGCTTACGCGACGACCCCTGCGGTGGCCCGTGCCATTGGTGCCGGACAGCAGGCGAAGGCCATGGCTGCCGGACGCGACGGCATGTGGTTTGCGGTGGCTTTGGGTGTGATTTTGTCCCTGGCCGGATTCATTTTCGCCAGGCCGCTGGTGCGCCTTTTGGGTGGTGAGGGGCAAACCCTCGAATTCGCCGTTGACTATATTTTGTATTCCATGCCAGGGCTCACCGCGATGCTGCTGGTCCTCGCTGCCACGGGTGTATTGCGTGGCATGCAGGACACCAAGACGCCTTTGGTTGTTGCCACCGCGGGGTTTGGCCTGAACATTGTGCTGAACTTCTCGCTGGTTTATGGCCTGGACATGTCGGTGGCTGGCGCGGCCCTGGGGACCTCGATTGCGCAGTGGATGATGGCATTGGTATACCTGTGGATGCTGATTCCACGTATCCGTGAAGCCAAGATCCAGCTACGCCCGAGCTGGGTTGGATTCATTTCCACCGGCCAAGTTGGATCGTGGCTGATGCTTCGCAACCTGACCATGCGCGCTGCCCTGCTGCTCACGGTGGTGGTAGCGACTAATGCAGGCGAAATGACCTTGGCGGCGCACCAGCTAGTCTTCACCATTTTCTCCTTCCTTGCCTTCGCCCTGGACGCGTTAGCCATCGCGGCTCAGGCGCTGATAGGCAAGGAACTTGGGTCGGGGGATGCTGCCAAAGTCCGCCAGCTCACCGGCCTGATGAGTCGATGGGGCATCTACTTTGGCGTCTTCACCGGGCTGCTGCTTTTCGCCACCTCGTGGGTGTTCCCGATGCTGTTTACTCCAAATACCGAGATCCACCAGCTAACCACCATTGGGTTGTGGATCTTGGCGCTGTCGCAACCGTTATGCGGTTTGGTGTTTGTCCTTGACGGGGTGCTTATTGGCGCAGGGGACGCAAAATATCTAGGCATTGCGGGCGTGATAAACCTCGTTTTATATCTGCCAATGCTGTGGGCTGTTCAGCACTTCGCCACAGATCCGCAGGCTGCAATTTTATGGATCTGGGTGGCTTTCGCCATCGGCTACATGCTGGCTAGGGCGCTCACCCTCGGAGTTCGAGCACGCGGGAATGCGTGGATGCGCCTAGGCCAATGAGATAGCTGCGGAGACTAACCCCACAGCTCGTCTCGATCTTCCTGACCGCCGAGCATCGCCCGGTGAATTGACTGCAAATGGGTGCGCATGGCTTGTTCTGCGCCTGGGGCATCTGCTGCGATTATGGCCGCCAAGATGGCCTGATGCTCTGCGAGTTCAGTGGATTGAGACATATATGTCTGCATTGAAGGCAGCACAAAATGACCTCTTGCGGTCTCGGCGAAACATCTGGTGAGCGTGCTGGTGATCCGCGTATTGCGGTTGGCCGCGCAGAGCTCTTCGTGGAAACGACGCGCTGCGAGCATTGAGGCAATGGGGTCGGCTTCGGCAAGTTGTTCTTGTTCGGCCAGATGCCCGCGTAAAACCGCCAGGGTTTGCGCCGAATGGAATCGAGCGACATGATGTGCGGCGCGTGGCTCCAGCAAGATGCGCAATTCCAGCACCTCATGGATGTCCTCCACGCTGATGGCCCGCACCAAATAGCCCTTCTTGGGCAGCAGCTGCAGCAGCCCTTCGCTGGTCAGCTGGCGCAGTGATTCGCGCACAGGGGTCTTTGACACCTGAAATTCTTCGGCGAGCGCCGGTTCAATCACTAAGGTCCCCGGGGCCAGCAGTCCGGTGGTGATCCGTTCGCGCAATTGCCTCGTGAGGCGCTCAGAAAGTGAGCTAGCCATATCTCCTCTTTTCTTCGCGTCCATTCCAAAACCTGCGCGTAACTTTTGGCGTAGGAATTCACTTGGAATCAAAGAACACTCTAGTCTTGTATGAAATATATTTCAGGTATCTTACGTTGCTTGGCAATGACCAGATCCGATATTTCGCTGCAGAGCGCAGGAGCTCACGCCAATGAACCAACTCAATACGACGGACCGCGACCCGTTGCGTCTGCAACGCCGCCGCGCCATCTCCGCATCCCTGGTGGGAACCGCCATCGAATGGTACGACTACGCCCTCTACGGAGCCGCGGCAAGTGTGGTGATTGGCCCGCTGTTCTTCTCCTCGGCCGGCAGCTCCGCGGCATCCATCGCCGCCTTCGCGACCTTCGCGGTCGGCTTTGTTGCCCGTCCGGTAGGTGGCGCTGTCATTGGACATCTGGGAGATAGGTTTGGCCGCCGCCCGGCCATGCTGCTCTCGGTAATTCTGATGGGTATCGCCACCGTGGGCATCGGCTTGCTGCCCACCGCGCAAACGTGGGGAGCCTGGTCCATTGGTCTTCTGGTGTTCTTGCGGCTTGTCCAAGGATTTGGTGCCGGGGCGGAACTCACCGGAGCGATGACGCTGGTGGCCGAATACGTGGAACCGAAAAAACGTGGCCTGTACACCTCACTTATTCTTTCCACTCCGCCCCTTGGCATTGCCTTGGCAACGATCTGCTTCTTCGGCGTATCCCTGCTCGGCGATGAAGCCCTGCTCGGGTGGGCCTGGCGCATTCCGTTCCTGATCTCCGCACTGCTTTTCCTGTTAGCCCTGTACATCCGCAACAAGCTCGAAGAGACCCCCGAGTACGCGCAGGCCATGAACCAGGCGCGGCAACGCGCCGGCGCACAGAAGCTTCCACTGCGCGAAGTCTTCGAATCCCACTGGCGCCGGGTAGTACTCGGCTTCTTCGCGATCACCGGGCACAACGCCACCAACTACATTATTGCCGTCTTCTCCATCAGCCTGATGGTGGGCTCCGGCATGGCCCGTAGCGAGGCGTTGCTGGCGGTGACCCTGGGCTCGCTGGTCTCGGTGCTGCTCACTCCAGCAGGCGGCTGGCTAGCCGACAAATTTGGTTCTGCCCGCATCTTGGCAGCCGGAAACATTGCCGGTTTACTGCTGGCATTCCCCATCTTCCTGATGCTCTCCACAGATCAATTCATCTACGGATTCTTGGCCATCGCGCTGGGCTATGGCCTGGTCATTCCCTGCACCTCCGGAGCCCAAGGTGCGTTTTTGACCGAGCTATTCCCCGTCACCGTGCGCTTTAGCGGGATCGCTATCGCCAGAGAACTCAATGGCGCCATTGTCGCTGGACTCTCTCCGCTGATTGCCGCAACACTTCTGGAACTGGGCAACGGTTCGGTCAGCCTCCCTGCTAGTTTCCTGGCCCTGTGCTGCCTGAGCTCCGCGGTCGCCATCTTCCTTGGCACCCGCGCAAAAAACAGCGTCCGCTACTAAAAACTTCTGCCCCGCACTGCGAGATTCAAAGGATGTATCTTGAGCAACCTCAAACGCCAATTTCCCGATATCAGCGAACTGGTCAACCTGATGAAGTTCAAACTGCCGGCTGCAGACCGCCGCGCTGCACGGCTGGGCAAAGCAGCAGATATCTGGGACCTGCGCTCCATTGCCAAGCGCCGCACCCCAACCGCCGCCTTCGATTATGTGGATGGCGCGGCAGGGCGCGAAATCAGCGCAACCCGTGCTCGCCAGGTCTTCGACAACGTGGAGCTGCTGCCCCGGATTCTGCATGGCACCGCGCAAGCGGATCTGTCCACGCATATCGCTGGAGCGCCATCGGCCTTGCCCTTTGGGATCGCACCGACCGGGTTTACCCGGTTCATGCACTCCGAAGGTGAAATCGGCGGATCAAGGGCCGCCGAACAGGAAGGAATTCCTTTTAGCCTTTCCACCATGGGCACTCGTTCTATTGAAGAGGTTGCGCAGGCGGCCCCGGACGCGCGTAAATGGTTCCAGCTCTATTTGTGGAAGGACCGCGAGAAATCTGCAGGGTTAGTGAACCGTGCGGCTGCCGCCGGCTTCGACACCTTGCTGGTGACCGTGGATACCCCGGTCGCCGGACAACGCCACCGCGATACCCGCAACGGGATGAAAATTCCACCGGAGCTGACGCTGAAGACGGTCCTTGACGCCTCCTACCGTCCCGAATGGTGGTTCAACTTCTTGACCACGGATTCGCTGAAATTCGCCTCGCTATCCGATACCTCTGCAGATCTTCCCACCATCATCAACTCCATGTTTGATCCGTCTTTGGACTTTGAGGATCTGAAATGGATCCGTGAACTGTGGAAAGGCAAACTTTTCGTCAAGGGCATCCTCACCGCAGAAGACGCCGCGAAAGCTAAAGCCGCCGGGGCAGACGGTCTAGTGGTTTCCAACCACGGCGGACGCCAGCTGGACCGTGCACCGATCGCCTTCGAAGCATTGAGCGAGGTTCGTGCCGAGGTCGGCGAGGACATGGAAATTATCATGGACTCGGGCATCATGTCCGGTTCGGACATTGTCGCAGCGCTCTGTGCCGGGGCGGACTTTGTGCTCATTGGCCGCGCCTACCTCTACGGGCTAATGTCCGGAGGCCAGGCAGGCGTCAGCCGGGCTATCGAACTGCTGGCCAAGGAGGTCGAAGTGGCGATGCAGCTGATGGGTGCCGCATCGATTGGGGAGCTTAACGAGTCATTGATTCGCCGGCGTAAATAACCTGCGGGTGCACCGGTAAATGTGACATAGCTTTGACTCGGCTGACTCTTTGTTCTATCGCCGGTAGAATGAGGGTGTGCCAGCACCAAAAACCACCCCAGCCCAGGCTCAAGACGTCTTCCGTCCCGTATTTCTTCGCGGACTCGGCGCCTTGGTCTACTCGCTCATCTCGATTTTCTGGATCCACGCGGATCAAAGCGTACTGTCCTACGCGACAGGTGCGTTGTTGGTGGTGACCGGCGCATTTATGTGGCAGTACGTCACCGTACCAAGCGCACCGGAGAAATCCCGAGCTGCCTACGCGCTGGGCGCCGGGCTGATGCTGCTGGCAGGTATTGCGGCTTTGTTCGCGACCACCCCCATGTGGGTTGCTTACCTGGCAGCCTTCGCATTCTTCGTCACCGGTTTAGTGGAGTTCTATGTCTTCGCTAAGCTGCGCGCACAATTCCCACCATTCCGTAACCAGCTGATCACCGCCGCGGTGTCGGTGGTACTTGCCATCGCGTTGCTCTTCGGCACCGGCCTTGATGCCCACGGAATGTTCGGTCTGATTGGTGGAGGCACCATCATCTTTGCGGTCTTTGAATTAATCGCCGCCTTCGGTCATCGCCACGACGCTAAAGCGGCGGCTCCGACCGAAATCGAAAATAACTAGAACTTAACAGGTCAACAGGACAAGTAGAAATGGAGTTCCTGGTGGGAAACAACTCGCAGAAGAAGCAACCGTGGAGCCAGTCGATCAAGGGCCCACTGAGCTTCTCGCTGTTGCTGGGTCTTGTCGCTGGGGTGGTCGGTACGATCTCCTCTACCGGAGGCTCGCAAAACCCGATCCGCCTAGACATCGGACTAGTCTGCTTCGGCGTAGCCTTTGTCGTTAGCTTGCTGATCATTTCGGTGCTCACCATGGCCGGTAAGGAAAACGATTCCGAGCTTGGCAAGGGAACCGGTGTAAACCGTTCCTCAGCAAATCCAAATAAGAAGTTCAAAGACTAAATTAGTTTCGCTCACGCGCTGGGTCCGCCATCACGGTGGACCCAGCGCGTTGTCGTTAGCCGGTGGTCAGCACACCGCACCGGATAATACGCAATATTCAAGGATTGACACGTGAACAACGCGCACCGAACGCCCAATAGCACCCGCACCTCATTGGGTGAGCAATTGATTCGACGCAAGTCAATCCAGTCGATGACCGCTGAATCGGCAAATAATGCTGGTTTCGGTCAGCTCAAACGCAGTTTTGGTGTACTCCAGCTGACCATGATCTCTGTTGGTGCCACCCTCGGCACCGGCATCCTGGTGATCTTAGGAGACGCCGTTCCGGTGGCCGGACCAGCCATCTGGATTGCCTTCGTACTCGCCGGTGTCACCGCTTTGCTCTCCGCGGTTTCCTACGCGGAGATGGCTGGCATGGTCCCGGTATCCGGGTCTAGTTACTCTTATTCCTACGCCACCATGGGTGAAGGCGTGGCATGGATCTGCGGTTGGTGTCTCATCCTTGAATACGCGGTCTCCGCCGCCGCGGTGGCCGTAGGTGCTGGCCAATATGTGAATCAGACCTTAGAAATCTTTGGATTGGATCTGCCCGCATCCTTGGCCAGTGGCCCGGTAGATGGTGGCGTGATCAACTTGCCGGCGCTGCTAACAGTCGTCGCAGCTACCTTGCTATTGGCCCGTGGCGCGCGCGAATCGGCAGTAGCTAACACCGTGATGGTCATGGTGAAAATCGCGATTCTTGTGTTCTTCTCCGTCGTTGCATTCACCGCCTTTGACGCCGGTAACTTCGCACCATTGCTACCCATGGGCGCAGCTGGTGTCAGCGCGGCAGCCTCGATGGTGTTCTTCTCCTTCATCGGCTTTGACGCAGCTTCTACGGCCGGTGAAGAAGCGAAGAATCCACAACGCGATATGCCACGCTCTATTATCATCTCCATGGTTTTGGTGACCACCGTGTATGTACTGGTCGCGGTGGCAGCGATAGGCGCACGTAACTGGCAGTGGTTCGAAGGTGCACAAGCTGCTCTGGTGATGATCGTTTCCGAGGTCACCGGTCAGCCTTGGGTGGTGCTGATATTTGCTCTAGCCTCAGTGATTGCCATTGTCTCGGTCGTACTGACCACTTTGTACGGCCAGACAAGGATCTTGATGACCATGGGCCGTGACGGGTTGGTGCCCAAAGCGTTCGCTAAGGTTTCCCCGAAGACTCACACCCCGGTAGTCGGTACCCTCATTGTCGGTACCGCCGTAGCGATTACTGCCTCGCTGATTCCGCTGGGTGAACTGGCTGAAGCGACGAGCATCGGTACGTTATTCGCCTTCGCACTAGTTGGAGTCGCTGTGATCTTCCTGCGCCGTACCCAGCCTGATGCGCCACGTACCTTCAAGGTACCGTTCTACCCGCTGACCCCGCTCCTTGGTATCGCCGCCTGCTTGTTCTTAATGTTCAACCTCGGCTCAAATACCTGGATCGTCTTCAGCATCTGGATGGCTGTTGGGTTCATCGTGTATTTGGGCTACGGGCGCAAACATTCACGGTTAGGCGCGCTGGCCAAAGAAACATACCGCGAGACACTAAAGACCAAATAATTCGGCTGCAAGTTAGGCTGTGAGTTGAACAAGTTTGGACCCCTGACCGTCTAGGAGCAACCATGCAGCAAGAAGCGATCAGCACCGCGGATTTATACGATGAATTCGAAGACAAACTGCAGTCGATTTCACTGCAGTTTCAGAACTTTGGTGCCCGGGAAAGCTTCTTTGGCCCCGCCAAAACCATCAAATGCTTTGAAGATAACGTGTTGATCAAATCCACGTTGAACACCCCCGGTGAGGGGCAGGTCTTAGTGGTTGATGGTGGCGGGTCGCTGCGTTTTGCACTGATGGGGGACATGATTGCCCAAGCCGCAGTGGATAACGGGTGGGTCGGAGTCATCATCAACGGTGCGGTACGCGACCGCGTTGAAATGGCCACCATGGATCTAGGCATCAAAGCCTTGGGCAGCAACCCACGTAAAACCGTGAAGCGCGGGGGTGGATTCAGTGACCTTGACATCGAAATTGATGCCGTGACCATCCGCCCCGGAGTCATGGTGTACGCCGACGCGGATGGTGTGCTGGTAGCGCGTTAGAAGCTAGCTCAGCTTTCTTTAGTGTGACGCCCACTCTGGGTATTTCCCTGGCCCCATTCATCGACGAAGTCGACGGTGCTCAACTCGTCTAGATCCTTGCGGATCTGCACGATGAGCCTTTCGGCTTCTTCGAGATTTGAGGTCTCCATGCGGAGCAGCACCGTATCGTCGGTGCGCGAATGCACCACGACTTCGGCGCCGCGAGCCTCAAATTCGGCGTCCCCCAGAGTGGCGGAGAAGATTGCTGCGGTCCACCGGCCGGCGGCCTTTAGCGGTGAATCCTCACTGGCTTCGAGGCGTGCTTCATATTCATCGGATGCGTGTGCTTCACCGGTCATGATCTGGCCTTTCGACTTCAACATTTAGTACTGCTGTTGTCACCTCATCATAGGGGCGAAAAGGGCCAAAATGCGACTCGCTAGTATCTCGGAGTAGCTTTTCGTGCACGGTAGGCACGTACGTGTTCCCGGTTAGCGCAGTTTCCAGTATCGCAGTAGAGCTTCGAACGGTTCCGTGACAGGTCAAGCAGGGCCGCTCCACAATCGGTGGACGCACAGATCCGTAATCGTTCGCGTCCTCCGGAACGAATGACTTCCGCTAATGCCATTGCCGCGTCCACTGCCATGCGGTCATAGAGTGGGGCACGGTTTGTGGTGGCGTGTAGGTGGTAACCCCATTTTTCATTTTTGATCAGCTGTGGCTGCGCGTTGACGTTGCGCAGAATCTGATTGACCTTATACACCGCGTCATCTTCATTCGTGGTCCAGATGCCCTTGAGCTGCGAGCGCAGCTGTCGGATGGAACGCAACTCCGACTGGTCCTGTGCGTGCGGACCGTTGAAGTTTTCGGTCTGCAGAAAATGATCTAAATCAGCCACCGTCGAGAGCATGTCAGCAAACGAGACTTCGGTGTTTAGCAAGTTCACAATAGTGCGCAGTGAGGCTTCAATATCTGGCGCAAAAGTCATAAATAGTTCCCGTGAAGGTCGTGGATTGACGCGAGTTCAAACGTATCCGTATTGTCATGATCATACAATTCTTTGCTCCTGAACCACCTGCATATTTCGTTGCTGCATGTCGTGTATGGAGTATTCGTAGCGAAGGTTTAACCACTCATGTCGAACCACCCAGAGCCAGTGGCGCCCGTAGCCGAACGCATGAGTGCACCGGTGCCCCACGGGCAACTGGCTGGCGTCTGGATTGCCCTGGCATCTTCGGCAGCTTTTGGCCTGTCGGGTTCCTTCGCTAAAGGACTGTTCGAAGCCGGATGGACTCCTGCAGCAGCTGTTGCGGTCCGGATGGCCGGAGCCGCACTAATCCTCGCGATCCCGGCATTGCTGGCCATGCGCGGTCGCTGGGTGCTGCTGCGCACCAACTGGGCATCAATTTTGCTGTTTGGATTCTTCGGTGTGGGCGCCTGCCAGTTGTGCTATTTTTTGGCAGTTGAACGCCTGGATGTGGGCGTTGCCTTACTGCTGGAATATCTGGCACCGGTACTGATTGTTGTGGTGCTTTGGATGCGCCACAAAAAACGCCCCTCGGTGGCGACCATTGGTGGAACGCTGCTGGCGTTGGCCGGATTGGTCGCTGTCTTGGACTTGAGCGGAACCTCGTCATTAGATCCCATCGGTATCCTGTGGGGTCTTGGTGCCGCGGTGGGATTGACCGTCTACTTCTTCGTTAGCGCGCGTGTGGATGGTGCGTTGCCGCCAATTATTCTTTCGGCCGGAGGCATGCTGGTTGGCGCGGTCTCCTTGGGACTGGTTGGGCTGTTTGGAATTCTTCCCATGCATGCTGAGTTTGGTAGTGGTTCCTTCGCAGGGGTGCAGGTTCCCTGGTGGGTAGCGTTACTAGGACTCATCCTGATCGCTACGGTATTTTCCTACACCACCGGCGTCATGGCTGCCCGCGCCCTTGGTTCCAAGGTGGCTTCATTTATTTCGCTGACCGAGGTGCTCTTTGCGGTGCTCTGGGCATGGCTGCTCCTTTCCGAACTTCCCGGACCAATTCAATTATTTGGTGGGCTATTGATTGTGCTCGGTGTGGTGCTGGTGCGTGTCGATGAGCTTCGTTCAGCGCGGATCCGACGCTAAGGTCATCCGGCTGTTCAGTATGGAACTGACTCCCGAGGCTGGAGCCCACGTGGCCGCGATGATGATTATTTCTAGCTGTGCGACATTCTGTGCTGTTACGGTGGGGATCCAAGGCGCATCATCTGCGTCGCCGGCTTTACCGACGTTGCTCGTTCGTCCGGTAGGCGATGCTTGAGCGGTACGAGCTAGCTATCGAAAGGGGAGCGGACTGATGGGCGAACGGAATCGGGTGTCCAGTACCGGGAAGAGCGCCGTTGTGGTGTGCCTCTTTCTTGCGGTAGCGGCGATCAATCTGCCGCGGGTGCCACAACTTAATGAATTTACGGTAGCCGGTTGGGTAATCGCCGGAGTGCTACTTATCGCTTCCTTAGTGCTCGCGATCGGCAACTATCGCAGTTATTCAAGGACATAAGACCATAAGTCAGTCGCAGCGGCTCTGTTTCGGGTGAGTGCTCCTGCGGGTAGTTCGAAGCCATGTGTGTGCGAGAGAAGATGACGGCAAGGTCGACATTTTCCGCTTTTCCTTGTGAGCTTGGACAGAAAATGCGCTCGTTTAGAAATCGTTTCGCGATGAAATGATATCTTGATGGGATGAACGAGCAACAGATTCCAAAATTTCAATGGGGCTCACTGAGCTACCTCTCCTCCCGTGTAGGTCGCTTGGGCACGCTCAAACTCACCGAGATGATGGAATCGGAAGCGTTGACCCGCAATCACTTCATGATCGTGTGCGCCTTGCAAGAGTTCGCACCGATGTCGCAAAACGATCTCTCGCTACGCACTGACCTGAACCGTGGCCACTTGGTGGCCTATCTTGATGAACTGGCGCAGCATGGCATTGTTGAGCGCAGCGTTGATCCCGGTGACCGGCGACGTAACCTCATCACCTTGACCGAGTCCGGCCAGAAATTCACCGCCAAGGCCATGAGTGCCGCGCGGGACAGCGAAATGGAACTCTTCGGAGTCCTCAATGTCGCACAGCGCGAGCAACTGCGTGAACTCTTGCAGCTAGTCGTAGCTCAAGAAGATGAGTCTGCTCAGTGAGGCAACACCTGAAAGCAGTGTGGGAGCACAGCATTACCGTGGGCCCGGCGATGCCCTCGTTGGTCCCAGCCACAAAGGCCGCCTTCTGCGTGGCAGTGCCACTGACCCTGTTGGCCGTTAGCGGCCGACTGGACTGGGCCATGTACGCTGCGTTTGGGGCGTTCTGCTCGGTCTTTGGGCGCTACGATACCGATGCGGTCCGTTTTTGGCAGCAGCTGAGCAGTGGCTTGGTGCAAATTGCCGCTATGGCGCTGGGTACCTTCTTCTCCATGATCGAGTCACCGTTTGTGGTGCGCATACTGGTGTTGGCGGCTATTGCTTTCGGAGCGAATTTTGTCTCCTGCGCCGTCCGCTGGATGCCACCTGGACCGGTCTTTGCGGTTTTTGCCGGTGGCGCCTGCATTAGCGTTCCCGCCACTGCCGATAATTTTGTTGGCGTGCTTGTGGTTGGTGTGGGCACGGTAATTTTCAGCGTGCTGTTCATGCTGGGGCTTTCGCTGCGTCGCGCCAAGTTGCTACACACCTTAGGCAAGGGCTTTTTCTGGAATCCAAACCCGCGCGCTTATACGGAATCGACGCAGATGGCGCTCGCCGTATTTATCGCCGGAGCCGTGGCCTATACCTTTGGTGGTAATCACTGGTACTGGGCGAGCCTGGGTGCTATCGCCGCGGCGATGGGGTTGGACACGTATGCTCGGGTTTCCCGTGGTATTCAACGTTGTGTGGGTACCTGCGTGGGGGTGTTGCTCACCGGAGTCATCGTGATGTTTGATCCACCGATCTGGCTGATATTACTGGTGGCCGTCGCCAGCCAGTTCTGCATTGAAATGGTGATCTTGCGACACTACGCGGTGGGCATGATCTTTATGACTGTTACCGCCTTGTTGATGGTGCATCTGGGCAGCACCGAACCGATGGGCAGTTTGTTAGTTGACAGGTTGTCCATGACAGTTCTGGGCGCGGCGCTTGGCGCCTTGCAAAGTATTGTTATTGGCTTGCTGATCAAACGCCGCACAGCACTTAATTAGCAGAGTGGTTCGGGCCTCGGGAAGCTGAGTGGATATGAAAAAGCACCGCACCCCACGAGGGGATGCGGTGCCAAACTCGGCTATTTACACCGAGTGAGTTTCAGAATCTATGGTGTTCTCCACGCGGGGACCGTGAATGCGGAAGGCCCCGGCATCTTCACGCTCGGAAACGACCTTTTCCACGTGCAGTGCACGAAGCTGTGCATGGCGTGGGTTGCGGCGAATAACGCTGTAACCAATTGCCAGGCCAACAAACCACAGTGGAGTGATCAGTAGCGCTTGCAGGGTATCTAACTGGGTAGTCAATGCCCACAAGATGAAGCCGAAGAATGCGAGCACCACGTATGGCATGAACGCTCCGCCTGGCATCTTGAACTTGCTCGCTGCGTGCAGGTGTGGACGGCGCCTGCGGTACACCAGGTAGCTGATCAAGATAATCGACCAGACGAACATGAAGCATAGTGCGGAGACCGTAGTCACCAGCGTGAAGGCCGCAATCACCGAATCGCCACTGTAGAGCAGCACCACTCCGGCGAGGAGGAACATGCAGGAGAACATCAGCGCATTGCGTGGGACGCTGCGACCAGAAAGCTTCTCGAAGGATTTGGGCGCGTCGCCCTCCATGGACAGGCCACGGAGCATACGGGAGGTCGAATAGATCCCCGAGTTAGCACTGGACGTTGCGGAGGTCAGCACCACAAAGTTGATCACACCTGCCGCGCCAGCCAACCCGGCGAGCACGAACATGCCAACGAAAGGCGATTCCCCTGCTGAGAACAGACGCCATGGCTGAACGGCCATGAGGATGATCAAAGCGCCTACGTAGAAGAACAGGATTCGAATCGGAATCGAGTTGATCGCTTTAGGAAGGGTCTTTTCTGGATCCTTGGTTTCTGCCGCGGTAGTACCTACGAGCTCAATTCCCACAAATGCGAATACTGCAATCTGGAAACCAGCTACGAAGCCCATGAAACCGGTGGGGAACATGCCACCATCGGCCCAGAGGTTGCTAAAGGAAGCGGTCGCGCCATTGGACTGGAACTCGGTGATGATCATAACCAGACCCACCACAATCAGCGCACCAATGGCGACAATCTTGATCATGGAGAACCAGAACTCGGTTTCGCCAAAGGCCTTCACGGTAGCCAGATTCAGCACCAGCAACAGTGCGATACAAGCCAGCGCCGGAATCCATAGCGGAAGGTTGCCCCACCAGTAGGCGACGTAGTGAGCAATCGCCACCACGTCGGCAATACCTGTAACCACCCAGCAGAACCAGTAGGTCCAGCCGGTGAAGAACGCAGCCCATGGCCCCAGCAGATCACCGGCGAAATCGGCGAAGGTTTTGTAATTCAGGTTCGACAGCAGTAGTTCTCCCATGGCACGCATGACAAAGAACAGCATGAAGCCGATGATCATGTAAACAAAAATGACCGATGGGCCAGCGACCGAGATGGTCTTGCCGGAGCCCATGAATAGACCGGTACCAATGGCACCGCCAATTGCAATGAGCTGAATATGACGGTTTGAGAGCCCGCGTTCGAGCTTGGGCGAAGAGCTGGTGGTGCTCATTCTGCTGCCTTCCAGGAGTGGTGAGGTGCTTCGAAGAGGTGCCATGGGTTATTCCCGAGGGATAACCCACGTTGCGGCAGATCTACGTTTGCACCCGAATACTCGTTCTCCAGGACAAGATTCTGCGCGTCATCATGCGCGGGGCGCAGCTCGATGAGCTGAGCGCGAAGGAGGTTGACCATTGGGGGAACTTTCGAATCGGGTGCAGACAATGCGGCACTGTTCTTTGTTCCTCCCCAATCTGTTTGAAGACCTGAGAGTTTTCATCTTGACCCGTCATTGGGTTCAAGATTTGCTCCGTCGGTGAGTATGGACAAGTCCATACTACTTTCCAGATTTGCCTCATCGTGGCGGTACGGGGTCCTGAGAGTTTCCTGGGGAGGAATTGCTCCTACGGCGCCCGCCCTTGGCTGGGGCGGATCTCTCCCGCCACGCATCAACGGCAAGTAACTTGTGATAGCTGTCACAGTATGCCCATGTTTTAGTTTATGAAGCAAGCCGGAGGGATTCTTTGCTAAAGGTTTGCGGTAGATGCGCCGGATGTTTTTGCCATTGCACTGGGGCGATGGGTCTTGCAGAAAACTTGTCTACGAATCACTGTTGTTGCATAAAGCACTAGTTGGCAGGTCATTTGAAGATGCGTAGAACGTATCGGGAGCTTGAAAGTGCGAGCTGACAGCGAGGTTTAAGAATGCAGAGCTGGGAGATGGGTTGATCTTTTCAGCGGCCCGTAACGTTTCGTATTATTGAGAATTCGAGTTATGGCCCTCATGAGCTCTGCGGAGCATGTGATTTGTAGCGATGTATAGGTCTAATAATCGGATGTAAACCTCACCCCGAAGTATGAAGCGTATCCATGGAACACCCAGATAAATCCGGAAATCTGGTAGTTAAAACCCAATGGCCCAGTTCATTATGAACTGGGCCATTGGAACATGTACGCCCAGCATGGGCATTTACTTGGAGGTGAAAGTCCTCTGGTCGAGAAGGTGGTTTAAGACCTAGCCAATGGCAACTGCGTCACCGCGAGGTGGGGTGGGAAGGAAGCCGGAGGCAAATCCCTGCACCGAGGGACACGAACCACATATAAGGCATGTTTGTCGGGGTAAACCAGCATGTGATGGTGAAGCCCGTTCCACCGAAACGGCAAGTGTGTAGATGTGGCGGGCGCAGGAGGAAAGTAAATGTTCTTATCTGGGGAGGTCTGTCTCAGTGCATCACCAGTTTGACCGGTGGAGCGGTTTTGGCCGTGAGGTCAGGGCTGATGGGGCAGAAGTCAGCAGAGGTCATAGTACCCACCGGAATAGTGTCTTGGATCTGATGAGGATGCCAGGATTGCCTTTATATAAGGGGTGGGGAAGGGCTGAACGCTGGGAATTGATTTTCTGAAGCATGAATACTCGCGTTCACGTAGGAATCGCAGAAAACCCACGAACACGTGGTGGGGCAGAGAGGGGTTAAGCGAAGATGGTGAATCCTGAAGAGCACTCTCCTGCGCGTAGCGCTGAACCGGCGGTTGATGGGGAAGAAATCAGGGATCAACAGGTTGATCTGTGGGAACAAGTGTTTTCGCAGGAGAATCTGATGGTCGCATTGAAACGTGTTGAGCGTAATAAGGATGCAGCTGGGGTTGACGGTCTGGGAGCGCATGAATTGCGTGGCTGGGTCGGTGAACACTGGGGGGATACTCGTAAGTCGCTTGATGCTGGTACTTATGCGCCGTTGCCGGTGCGTCAGGTGATGATTCCGAAACCTGATGGTGGTCAACGGATGCTGGGAGTGCCGTCCGTGCTGGATCGTTTGATTCAGCAGGCTCTCGCGCAAGTTCTGTCTCCGGTGTCTGACCCGGGATTTGTGCCGGTTTCTTATGGATTTCAGCCGGGCAAAAGCGCTCATGATGCTGTGGTGGTTGCCCGTACGGTGATCGCTCAGGGCTATAAGTGGGTTGTTGAGGTTGATCTTGATGCGTTCTTTGATCGGGTGAACCATGACGTGCTGATGTCTAGGGTTGCGCGGAAAGTGAAAGACAAGCGGGTTCTGAAGCTTGTTCGCCGTTATCTTGAAGCGGGGATCATGGCGCAGGGTGTTCGCCGGGAAACAGCGGAAGGAACCCCTCAGGGGTCGCCTCTGTCGCCGTTGCTGTCGAATATTATGCTTGATGATTTTGATCAGGAATTCTGGTCTCGGGATCACCGCTTCGTGCGGTACGCCGATGACATCAGGATTTTTGTGAAGTCTAAGCGGGCTGCGTCACGGGTGCTGGAGCAGGCGACGAGAGTCCTTGAACAGCGTCTGAAGTTGAAGGTTAATCGGCAGAAGTCCGTGGTCAATCCAGCGAATGTTGCAACTTTGCTGGGCTTCGGATTTTACTTCGTTAAAGGCGGGGTGCGGTTACGGGTTGCTCCGAAAGCGTTCAAACGCATGAAGGATACAATTCGTCGGCTGACCTCCCGCAAATGGAGTGTGTCGATGGACTTTCGCATCGGCAAGTTGAACCGTTATGTTCGGGGTTGGATGGGCTATTTCCGGTTGTCTGAGACGCCGAAGAAGTTCACTGAACTTGATAAGTGGTTTCGAAGTCGGATGCGTCAGATCCGTTGGAAAGAATGGAAGCTTCCACGTACGCGGGTGAAGAATTTACGCCGTCTGGGTGTCATTATGGATTTTGCTTACCAGTGGGGGAACAGCTCTCGAGGATATTGGCGGGTAGCTGGTTCTCCGATTCTGAAGAAGGCCTTACCAAATTCCTATTGGGAAGAGTTGGGCTTGATCTTCTTTCGCCGGGCTTGGGATCGTTTTCGATGACTTAGCGAACCGCCGGATGCGGGCCCGCATGTCCGGTGGTGTGAGAGGTGGGGGCTAGACACCCCCACCTACTCGATCACTCGCACCTTTGAGGAAGGTAATTACTACTCTAATCACCGCGACTGTTTAGCGACTGTGCGTCAGGTGCTCATTGGCTAGGGGTGCTCGCCAAGTACTTAAAAGCGTGAGTTACTTCTTTTCCTGCGCATCGGTGGCTAGTACAGCCTCCGTGTAGCGACGTTCAAATTCTTCGGCGGAAACCGATTCGCGTTCCACTCGGAAAGACGATTCTGGGATTCCGAGAACCGCTGCGATCAAGCTTCGGGTGTACCCAGCAATTTTGCGGGACTTGCGTGTGGAAGTGACATGGTCCAGTTCGGGAACCCAAATGTTCCACCATCCGGCCTGCTTACCTACGACTGCCTTGAATACGCGTTGCTCGTTCATCTGTTGTCCTACTTTCGTGGAAGTACCGACCGCGAGGCCAGCAGAAGTCGCTGATCTGCAACTTGCGGTCTTTTTAATACTCCATCATGGACCAGACTGCGACAAGTTTGAATGGCCGTGGGCCCTAGCCCTTTGGGCTGAGAGCTAGTTGCTGACCGATTCGAGAGTGTAGCCAGCTTCTTCAACTGCTGCTTGAAGCACTTCTTGGCCGATGGCGCCCGAGGTGCTCAGCAGTGCAGTGGAAATACCCTTCGCGTCCAGAATGATCTCAACGTTTTGCACGTTTGCGATTTCCTTCAGTTCCTCGGATACCGATGAGACGCAGTGTCCGCAGGTCATTCCCGAGATTTTGAGTTCAATTTGGGTGGTGACTGGAGTGCTGTCCGGGCGAGGAATAATCTGCAGGCCTTGGCTTGAGGAGTTTGAATTATCGGAACAACCGCAATTACAAGCGTGGCTCATGTTTTGCTCTCTATTCTTATTGGGGGATTAAAAGTTCTGTCGGTTAGCGCAGAAGTCGGGAAATCGCAGCCGTAGCTTCGGAGATCTTGTCTTGAACAATGCTGGGGTCCCCGGTGTTCAGCGACTCTTCGGCGGCGCCCACTACGCAGTGGCTGATATGGTCTTCGACCAGTTGCAGGCTGACCTTGTGTAGGGCGGCGTTGATTGCCGAGATCTGGGTGAGGATGTCGATGCAGTATTTGTCTTCATCCACCATGCGAGCAACCCCGCGAACCTGCCCCTCGATCCGGTTCAGGCGTTTGCGCAAGGCATCTTTTTCTGGAGTGTAGCCATGAGGCGCCACGGGTTCCGCAATCTTTGTCTGAGAGTCCATGTACTAATTATACCCCCTTGGGGTATAGATTGCACGCCTGAGCCAGGCGGCGCTCATTCGTCGCTGGGCCATGAGACTGGAAGACAAAGACACAGCTGAGCATGTCCATTTGCTCACAGCCTGAGATCTTGGTTCGAGCAGATACCGCTACAGAACCCGCGAAGGCTCAACGCCTTGACTCATTTGCTTGCCATGCATCATCCCCGGAGTGGCAAGCAAACCGCGATAGGCTTTTACCTGTGAGCCACAATGAACTTCGCGTGCGTCCAATATCCAGCACCGAGCACTCCGCGTTCCTTGCTACCGCGCAAGGTGTCAGCTTCCTTCAGCGTCCCGAATGGGCACAGGTCAAGGCAGGCTGGCGAGGAGAATCTCTCGGTTGGTTTGATGGTGAAACCCTCGTTGGTGTCGCCTTGATCCTGCACCGGCAAGCGCCGGTAATTAAAAAGACCCTCGCCTACATTCCAGACGGTCCGGTCATAGACTTCGACAGCTATGACGCGCGAACCGTCCTTCCACTGCTGGCCAGCTACCTGAAAAACCGTGGCGCCTTCCAGCTACGTGTTGGGCCAGGGCTGTCGGTGCGCACCTGGGGTGCGGCCGCCGTGCGCAAGGCGTTCGGTAAAGACGAGCTCGCCTCGCTCGCCGATCTGGAAACCGCATCGGTCAACGAGAACGCGCGCAAGCTCAACGAAGCGCTGAGCGATCTAGGATTCACCAAACAAGACGTCGGTATGGACTTTGCCGCCGGCCAGCCAGAATACGTGGCAAGGGTGGCATTGCAGGATCCGGCAGGAAACCAGCTAGATACTGATCAGGTGATGGCTTCCTATTCCTCCACCACCCGCAACGAAACGCGGAAGTCGCTCAAGAGCGAACTGTTGGTTGAAATTGGTGAAACCAAGGACATGGCACGCTTCCATGCTCTGTATAACCACACCGCTGAACGTCAAGAATTCACCGGACGCCCGCTGAGCTACTTTGAAAAAATGCACACGGTACTCAACGCGGCGGTACCCGGCTCCTGCACGCTCTACGTTGCAAGTCATGAGGGTGTAGATCTAGCCTCGGCGATCGTGTTACGCTCCAGCAACCTTGCCTGGTACCTCTACGGTGCCTCGTCCTCGGAGCAACGTAAACTCTTCGCTCCCAAGGCCATCATGCATCACATGATCTCCGACTCCATCGAAGCCGGCTGCAAGTACCTGGACCAGGGTGGCGTCAGCGCAACCCTGGACGGGGACCACCATCTGTCGGGGCTGACCAAGTTCAAAACCAATACGGGTTGCGACATTGTGCAGACCAACGGCGAATGGGATCTGGCACTGAATAAGCCACTTGCCTGGGCCTTTGAGAAGTACATGAACTGGCGAGCGAAGTAGGAACTAAACCCCATGGCTATTGAGAACTCTCAGCCTTTTGTCCCCGTCATCCTTGGCGGCGACATCGGCACCTACACTCTGGCGCGCGAATTTTATGAGGCGTACCAGGTGCGTTCGGTCGTAGTGCCGGCGGCCGGCAACGGAGTCATTGAACACTCGGTAGCCATCGAGTTGCACCCCATTGGCTCCATGGCCGATGAAGCGCGGGTAGTGACCAAACTTATCGCCCTTGCCGAGCAACTCAACGGCGAAACGGTTCGCCCACTCATGCTCTTCGGATCTTTAGACTTCCACATCATGCTGATAGCCAAGCATCGTGCGCAGCTCAGCGAATACTTCGTGATCCCGTATCCAGAACTAGAAGTCATTGAGGCTGCCGCCTTGAAGGAGAACTTCTACGCGCTCGCCGAACGAATGGGGATCGCGCACCCACGTACCGCCGTTTATCGCGCGGGCGATGACCTGTCCGCGATGGCTAAGTCGCTGACCTTCCCGCTGATTGGTAAGCCGTCGAGCTCCGGCGATTGGATCGCCGCAAAGTTCGCCGGCAAGCAAAAGATCCACACGCTGGAAAACTTGACCCAGTTAGAAGACTTGCTGGGACGCATCGATGCCAGTGGTTACACTTCCGGCTACATCTTGCAGGAGTACATTCCAGGTTCTGATGATGCGATGCGTCTATGCACCTACTTTGCTACGCAAGAAAAGAAGGTGATCTTCGCCGGATATGGTGAGGTAGTCATCGAGGAGCATGCACCATTGGTGTTGGGCAACTCCGCGGCTATTGTCACCGGACGCAATGACCAGATGGCCGTAGACGGTGCCCGAATGCTCGAGGAATTGGGTTGGCAGGGAATCGCCATGATCGACGCAAAATATGATCATCGTGATGGCGTCGTGAAGTTCTTTGAAATCAACCCGCGACTCGGGCGAAACCATTATTATCTGACGGCTGCAGGGATTAATCCTGCACGTTTTTACGTCACCGAATTCCTTGGCGAAGACTTTGATTCTTCCAACCCGCAGACCGATGCGGTGATCGAAACCGGTATTGGAATTCTCCAGTTGCGTGAAGAGCGACTATTCACCGTGCTGCCGCACCACCTGTTGCGACGTTTCCTTGATAGTGACACCGGGCGGAAAGCCGCCGCGTTGCTCAAGGCCGGTAAGGTATCCAACCCGCTGAAGTTCAAGGAAGAGAAGCATCCACGTCGCCGGGTCTATCTGATACTCAACGCAGTGAATCATTATCGCAAGTACAAGAAGTTCCCGCCGCGTAGTTTGTAGCAACTACGTGAACTCAACGCTCAGCCTAGGTTTCCTGCCTAGGCTGAGCTGTTTAACGCGTTCTCACGTTTGCGCGCGTAAGCGCGTGCCGCACGCACCCGATCTCCGCAACGGGTGGAACACCATTGGCGGCGTCCGTGGGTACCCCGAAATTGCGCAGCGCGCAGATCAAGCCACACAAGTCTTCACCAAGGTATACGCCAGCGTCTTCGCCGGCACGGGGTTGGAAGCCTGGTTGCGTGAAAGCAATATCGACACGATCACTCTCACCGGTTTCATGACCAACAACTGCGTGATCGGCTCGGTGGCAGCCGCCGAACCACTAGGTTTTAATGTTGAGGTACTCTCCGATGCCACCGGAGCCATCAATATTGCCAATGAAGCAGGTTCCGCCAGCGCACAGCAGATCCACGAAACGCTGATGACGCTGTTGCATTCGAACTGGGCCGCGGTATCGACCACCGACCAGTGGCTCAGCGCGCTAAACTCCGGTTCGGCCCTTGCCGGCAGCAACCTCATCGTTTCTGCAGCGCAGGGACATGAACAGTACCAGAGGTAGTATTTGCGCGAGGTGGTCATCAAAGGATGCTTCGGACATCTTGCTGGCTAGGATGACGTTATGGATCCCAAACACCCGGCACTGCCTAGGGGCTTTAGCGCGTTACTGCTCATTGCCATGATTCTTGCGGCAGTAAATTTGCGTCCAGCAGTCACCTCGCTGGGCGCATTGCTGGATCCGGTCATTGAAGACTTGTCAATGAATGGGTTTATCGCCGGGATCATTACCGGGGTGCCGCCATTATGTTTCGCCATACTTGGCCCGTTAGCCCCGCGCCTTGCCGGCAAGCGTGGACCCGAGCTAGTGGTGGTGGGTGCGATGCTCGCAATTCTCTGCGGGTTGGCCCTGCGTTCCCTCGGACCAAATACGTGGGTGTTTTTCATCTTCACCGCACTTGCACTTGCAGGAATTGCTGTCGGAAATATTCTGATGCCGGTGCTCGTCAAACGCTGGTTCCCCACAAAAATTGGACTGGTCACCGGCTCGTACACCACCGCGGTGGCACTCGGCGCCTCCGTCGTTGCGGCGATAGCGGTACCGGTTAATGACGCACTCGGTAGCGCATGGCGAGGCGGCCTAGCGCTGTGGGCCATTCCAGCATTGATTGCGATGCTTATCTGGGTGGTGGTGTATTTCGGTTTACGCAATCAGATCACCCAGCTTCAAATGCCGGTGCCCAAGACTCAGAGCTTAGCCCCTGCAATGGGGCCAATGAGCCGAAACTCGACGGCCTGGTGGATTGCGCTGTTTTTTGGAGCACAATCAACCGTCGCCTACATTTTGATGGGGTGGGCACCGAAGATATTTACCGACTTCGGAGTTGACCCAGCCTATGCCGGAGCGTTGCTGGGCGTGATTCTTGGTGTCGGCGTCCCACTATCATTTATCATGCCTGCCCTCGCAGCGAAGTTTGCCCATCAAGGTCCACTGGTGGTCGTCAATGGAATTGCCGGAATGGTCGCTATTGCAGGATTGCTAATCGCGCCGGTAGAAGGTGCGTTTATCTGGGCGGTACTTCTCGGGATCTGTGGTTCGAGCTTCCCCTTGGCCTTGACGATGATCGGTTTGAAAGCGCACACGGCCGCCGGAGTGAGCAAGCTTTCTACCTTCGGACAGTCCGTTGGATACCTGATCGCCATCCCCGGACCATTCCTCGTCGGTGCATTGCATGAGACCACCGATTCCTGGACTCTGCCGATATTACTGATTGCAGGGTTGATCCTCTTTCAAACCTTTACCGGGATTATGGCTGGCAGGCCACGCTTTGTGGAGGACCACGGGGTACCAACTCGGGTTGATGCGTGAGTTCTTTAAGGGCTAATAAGTCGCGCTGAACGCTTTGGACTACTAGCGTCTCGAAGAACAAGCCGGAGGAGACATAGACTGAAAGCGTGGAAGAAAAAGGCAGCCTGCGCATTCAAAGCATTCTCTGGGCAGCGGCCATATTTCTGGCCGTGATGCTCCTGTCGCTGGTGAGTAAACCAGCTAGCGGTCAACAAGAAATGACCGCTGCGTATCTGGTGACCGCTGGGGCATTCGCCGTTGGTTTCGGCGTCCTCAGCGTTTTGCGACATCGATTTGCGCGCGCCACCTGGCTGGTAGCCGGACTGGGTATCTGCGTTTGGTTGCTGTTGGCCATGCCCCGTATTGCCATACTTCCACCTTTGCTGTTCTTCCTCGCCCTGATCACCTTGGCTGGACACCGCATGCGCTCTTATCTTGGAGCGTTAGCGGTTTTCATCGTGATGAGCGCGGTGCGCTTAGTGCAGGGGGCATCCTTCCAAGACCTCTTTGACTTTGAAATGTTGGCCTACGCCTCGTTGGCTGCGCTGGTTATTCTTTATGCCCAGTTGCGCACCACCCGAGAGGTGACACTAGAACATCAACGACGTGTTCGAGAGTTTGCCGAGCGGACCTCAGAGGCCGAAAAAGAACAAGGACGGATATTGCACCGTTCGAAGGTGTCCTATCAGCTGCATGACGAGTTGGCACACAACCTAGCGGTAGCTTCCCTGCATACCAACGCCGCGTTGGATGCTTCGTCCACCGATACCCGCACGGCGTTGAGCTTGATCCACGTTCGGCAGGCGGTGACCGGAGCAATGACCGCATTACGCAGAACATTCGATACGATGGGCCAGCTAGAAGCGCCCGAAGAACTCACTGCAACCATCGAAGACATTGAACGGATTGCTACTTCGTTGCGGGATACTGGCATTGAAGTTAATATCCACAGCTCGGGCCTGGGCCAGACAGAGAACTTCCCGCAGTTGGCCATGCGAATAATTCGCGAAGCAGCCACGAACGCGGTTAAGCATGCTGATCCCACCCAAATGGTGATCTGGATCAAGGAAGAAACCGACGAAAGCCAACCGCCATACTGGGTAGTTTCGGTCCGTAATAACGGTGTCCGCCCGGTGCATTCACAGACTCCCAATGGGCAGGGCCTGGCACGCCTACGCGCCATGACCGAGGCCGAAGGCGGAACCATGGAATGGGGACGGCTGGCAACAAACTTCCTGCTTTCTGCGACCGTCCGAAAAGACGTTGAAGAAAACCCGAGACGAGATTCTTAGTATCCCGCTGGACGCTCAATCGCACTAGTGAGGCTTGATTCGGGCTACCTCTAGCCCGGTGGGCAATCCCGGCGTAGAGTGAAAGCACGATTTGGCGGAGCCACGGCGAGCACGTCGAGGCCCGTACACACTGGGAGGTCGAAATGGGAGATTTTCGGGCATACACCATGGAAGAGCGGGCCACATATTTGGCACCGTCTTGTGCACGTTGCGGTCAGCACCGCCACGTGGTGTGGGAAAAAGTAGATGGAACCGAAACATACCTGCCCCGCGACTCCGGATGTTCAAACGAAGCGTGCACCGCATAGGCAGTTAGTTGTAGGCAGTTGCCCTTAGGCTCGCACGCCCAGGCTAGCGGAAATTCGCGCGGAAGCGGCGGTAAGTTTCAGTGCCACCTGAGTCTGATCCAACTCCTGGGACAGGTAGATTACCGCAATTGCCCCCGGCTTGTTTTGCGGTAGTTTGACCGGCACCGCGATTGAGGTGAGCCCGGGGATGACTTCGTCATAACTGAACTCATAATCCTGTGCTGGGTACTGATCCGGGTTGAGCTGAGAACGGATCACGCGTCCCGGGGCGCCATTATCGATGGGGTGCCTTGTTCCCGGGCGTTGTGCCACGGTGGCATCTGCATGACGTGGTTCGGCGGTGCTCAACGTGACTGCAGCTTCTCCGTCAAAGACTACTAAGAGCGCGGTCATCTGCAGTTCGTCCGAGAGCGTGGCCAGATGCGGGGTGGCCGCTGCCTGTAAAGACTTGGAAGCATTGCGCGCCAAGGCACCGAGCCGTGCTCCTAATTCTAGATCTCCGGAGGGCGTACGCTCCACAAAGCCATATTGTTCAAAGGTCTTCACCAGCCGGTAAGCCATGGAGCGGTGAATGCCTAATTTTTCGGCCAATTCGGCCACGGTCAGTGGGCTGGAGGATTCGCCAATAAGCGTGAGCGCTTTGAGTCCGCGGCCCAGAGTCTGGGATCCGCCTTCGGTAGTCTTAGTCATTTTTTAGTCTTTTCGCCGTGCACGGAAACTCGTTGTGGCCGCCATAATGTGACTTGCGTCTTGCTCCTGCAGTCAAGGATAGCTACGATTGTATCTATAGTTACATCAATGTCGCAACTATAGAGACAATGAAGTCTGTGGCATTCCTAAGGAGTAAAAATGCAGATCCATCACAAAGGTTATGTTTCCGGCGATCCACGCGTGAAACCAGCTGCCGGGTACGGCATCGACCGCTCGGAAGAAATCCCTGATGAGATGGATGTGCTGATCGTTGGAACCGGCCCAGCTGCCGCGGTAGTCGCAGCCCAACTCTCCCGCTTTCCCAGTGTTAATGCCCGCGCCATTGAGATGCGCCCGGGCCGGTTGCAGGTAGGCCAGGCCGACGGAATCCAAGCCCGCTCGGTAGAAACGTTCCAGGCCTTCGGCTTCGCCAACGAAGTTATCGAAGAGTCCTACCGCAACGTCGAGATGTGCTTCTGGACCCCAGATCCGCAGAACCCCGCAAACATCATCCGCCACTCACGGGCCGCTGATGACTCCACCGGCATGAGCGAATTCCCGCACATCTACGTAAACCAGGCCCGAATCCTGGACTACTTCTTACGCGACGCCGAACGTGCACCGGGCAAGATCACCCCGGACTACGGTGTGGAGTACTTGGACTGTGAAATCGATCCGACAGCCGAATTCCCGGTCACCGCGCGCATCAAATATGTGGCCGGTGAACTTTCCGGGCAAGAACGCAAGGTCAAAGCAAAGTATCTTGTCGGTGGTGATGGCGCCCGCAGCGCGGTACGACGCTCATTGGGTCACAAGCTACACGGCGATGCCTCCCTGCACGCGTGGGGCGTCATGGACATCATGCTGAACACCGACTTCCCTGATATTCAGGTGAAGTGCTCAATCCAATCCCACGATGCAGGCAACATCCTGTTGATTCCACGCGAGGGTGGTTACCTGGTGCGCGTGTACGTGGACCTTGGCGAGCTGACCGCTGAGGACGCCGGAGCGATTCGCAATACTCCGGTAGAAGACATCATTGCCACCGCGAACCGGATTGTGCACCCTTACAGCTTTGACGTGAAGTCCGTAGCCTGGTTCTCCGTTTACGAGGTTGCCCACCGCATCACCGACGGCTTCGACGACGTGTCCGATGAAGAGCGTGGCACCCGGACACCGCACGCATTCATCATGGGCGATGCCTGCCATACCCACTCCGCGAAGGCCGGTCAGGGCATGAACGTGTCCATCCAGGACGGTTTTAACCTCGGCTGGAAACTTGCTGCCGTGCTTGAAGGACGCGCCCCGGAAGCACTGCTGAACACCTACGCCGAGGAGCGCAAGGTGATCGCGCAGAACCTGATCAACTTTGATAAGGAATGGTCCTCGCTGATGGCCAAGTCTGTCGAGGAATGGGAAGACCCAGACGAGTTGGAACGCTACTACGTGAGCACCATGGAATTCCCTGCCGGATTCATGACTCAGTACACCGAATCGGCGATCACTACAGGGCTGGAACACCAGGACTTGGCCCCGGGCTTCCCGGTGGGTAAGCGCTTCAAATCTGCTGAGGTGATTCGCCGTGCAGATAACCGTTGGCGTCACCTAGGTCATTTCCATGAAGCAGATGGCCGCTGGCGCGTCTACGCTTTCGCCGATGAAGCGGCACCAGCATTGGAAGGCACTGCGATGGCACAGTTCGCTGCTTGGTGGAGCCAAGATGCTGCCTCACCGCGCAATCTTTATACGCCCGGCGGAGTGGATGAGGATGCGGTCTTTGATCTGAAGGCCATCTACCAGCAGGACTACACCGAGGTTGAGCTGCACGATGTTCCCAAGGTTTTCCAGCCGGTGAAGGTGCCTTTCGGCCTGCATGACATCAACCAGGTCTTTGCTGCCGGGCATGGTCGCGACATCTTCCGTGAACGTGAGATCAGCAAGGACGGCGCTATCGTGGTGGTCCGTCCGGATCAGTACGTTGCAGGGATCTTCCCGTTGTCCGCACATCAAGAAATCGCAGACTTTTTTGCCGGGAATATGACTGCGCTGGAAGCCGGTAAGTAAGACCGAATCGAAGCCGCCGAGGCCAAGCGTAATTTCGCAGCTGGCCTCGGAGGCTTTGTTGTACCTAGCACTTGGTAGCCTCGAAGCTATGAACCAGCCCTTCCAAATGCTTCCGGTGCGCAGGGTACAAGAGGATCTTGAATCACCGGCGGATCGAAACTTGTGGCCCGCTACGATCCCGGCGGTACGCCAGATCCTCGATGACGGACTAGACCTCTCGCAGCTGACAATCTTGGTCGGTCAAAATGGTGCAGGAAAATCAACGCTGGTCGAGGCAATTGCCGAAGCCTTCGGGCTCAATGTGGAAGGTGGCACACAAAATTCCCGCCACCAAAGATATGCCAATGATTCCGCGCTGGGGGAGCACCTGCAACTAGTGCGTGGCGCTGGAGCCTCAGGTGCCGGAGTGTTCCTCAGAGCCGAAACGATGCATGGACACTTCGCGTACCTCGAAGACCTAGACCGCGAAGACCAGAAGAAACGTGGACTACATAACCGGCAAAGCCACGGTGAATCATTCATTGAATTCTTCACCTCGCGTTCGGCGGTTAACGGGCTCTGGGTCTTTGACGAGGCCGAATCGGCGCTGTCTTTCGAAGGAAGCCTCACGCTGCTCTCGCATATCTCAGACTTGCTGGCCACAGGGTCCCAAGTAGTACTCTCCACACACTCGCCCATCCTTGCGTCGTTGCCGGAAGCTGACATTTATGAAGTCGGGGAGTGGGGGCTGCGCCGATCCACCTATGACGAGTTAGATATGGTGCGAAACTGGCGATTGTTCTTGGATGCTCCGGGCAGGTACCTGCGCCACTTTAATGATTGAACCTTTCTGTCTGCTTTGCGCTGAAATAATAGAGGATCCTACTTCGAATCACTTGGCCTTTCGTGGGCTTCGTTCTGCTCTGTCGCGCCCCGACGGAAAATAAGACTAAGCAACACTGCCAGGCCTACAGCGATAGCAAATCGAGGCCATAATCCAAGGTTGGTCAAGAATCCTAAAGCCAGGAGCAAAATCACTGGCGCTAGTCTGACTAGATATTTTATCCATGGAGTGCTCATAGCCTCCATGATGTCAGCTGACGTCGTTTAGTTTTGTTTCATGACTAAATGGTTTCGGATCACCAATGAGCAGCAGGAGAATGCTGCTAATCCCGAGCACGTTGTTATGCGTGCCTTGAGTAATTACCGGTGACTGCGCAGCCCCAACTTTCCGCGCCATGAGGTGAAGTTGAGTTTAGCGCTCGGTGCTGCGTCGCATAGAGTTAAAGCTGCGGTTAACGAAGGGACGCACCATGGCCAAGAAACGCTCAATTTGGGCCCGTATTTTCGGGATCGGCAAAGCCAACGCCAATGCGGCACTGGATGCGCTCGAAGATCCACAGAAGATGCTGGACCAGCAGGTTCGCGATTACACCAACAACATTGCCCAGGCTGAGTCGGCGGTAGCGCAGACCATCGGTAACCTGCGTATGGCAGAAGACGACCAAGCTAAAGCTATGGACGAAGCGAAGTCTTGGGGCTCTAAAGCCCTTGCCGCTTCGAACAAAGCCGAAGAATTCTCGGCTGCCGGGGATGTCACCAACGCACAGAAGTTCAACCAGCTAGCGACCGTGGCAATCCAGCGTCAGATGGCAGCGGAGACAAAGGTTAAGAACCTGGCTCCGAGCATTGCCTCGCAACGCGAAGTTGTCGCGAAGCTTAAAGATGGTCTGAACACCATGGGTAAGAAGCGCATTGAATTGGTAGGCAAGCGTGATGAGCTTGTCGCCCGTGCGCGTAATGCCAAGACTCAAGGCCAGATGATGGAAACGCTGAAGGCCTTGGATATGAATGATCCAACCAGCGAGATCAGTCGTTTCGAAGACAAGATCCGTCAGGATGAGGCTAAGGTCCGTGGCGCTTCCGAGCTTGCCGCTTCCTCGCTAGACTCGCAGTTTGCCGCTCTGGAAGATCTGGGTGAAGAAACTGAGGTTGAAGCCCGATTGGCAGCGATGAAGGGCGAGCAGAACGTTCTGGATGAAGCCCCAACTGCGTCGGCAATTGAAGCCGAAGCTCCGGCGGTTTCTGAAATCGAAGCCCGACTGGCTGCGATGAAGAAGAACCAAGCTTAAGTAGCAAAATAAGAACCGGCCTCGGCGA